>JAIELS010000037.1 GCA_019752795.1 Sphingobacteriaceae bacterium | reverse complement strand
GGAAGACACTGTTGCAAAAATGAAGCCTCACTCTGTTGTGGTTGATGTAAGTATTGATCAAGGCGGTTGCTTTGAAACTTCTGAAGTTACCAACCACAAAGATCCCGTATTTAGAAAGCATGATGTCATACATTATTGTGTTCCAAATATCGCTTCTCGTGTTCCGCGGACAGCGTCTTATGCCTTAACCAACATCTTTGCTCCAATATTGGTAGAGATAGGTGATAAAGGAGGTTTGATGAATTTAGTGTGGAATAAGCCCGGCATTCGAGAGGCCCTTTATGCTTATCAGGGTCATTTAACAAATAAAGATTTAGCAGAGATGTACAACATTCCTTTTAAAGACCTCGAATTGTTAGTTATTTCTAATCAATAAGTAATGAAAAAAAGTATTATCCTTTTCTTTTTAGCGATTAGTTTAAGCTCTTGTGCACAAAAAAATGCGCAAAATCCTTATGGTTTAACCATTATTAACGATTATTCCGCTTATCGAGCAGATTATAAAATCCATCCTAATAATGAGCTAATAGAAATTAAAAAAGCGATTCCCTCTATTGTATTAGATATTCGCTACGCGACTAAAGATAATTTTATGAATCAGGTAATGTACAATCAAGCAAGAGCTTTTGCACGTAAGCCTGTTATAGACCAGTTAAAAAAAATTCAAGCGGCCTTAAAAACTAAAGGATATGGTTTAAAGATCTTTGATGCTTATCGTCCTTATGCTATCACTATTGCATTTTGGGAAAAAGCAAGCGATAAAGCATTTGTTGCCAACCCAGCAAAGGGCAGTAAGCACAATAGAGGCTGTGCAATAGATTTAACGCTTATCAATTTAAAAACCGGAAAGGACGTTCCAATGCCGACGCCTTATGATAGCTTTGCGCCCGAGGCGGCTCCACACTTTCAAAATCTTCCGAAAGAAATTATTAAAAACCGAGATTTTCTGATCTCTACAATGCAGGCAAATGGTTTTAAAGTAATTAACAATGAGTGGTGGCACTTTGACTTTAACTCTTGGCAAGATTACGATTTAATGGATATTCCATTCGAAAAACTATAGCATTAGCTTGTTTTGGGCTTATAAATAAGCCATAAGTAAAGCATGGCGACTAAAGTAATACCTGCACAGATATAAAAAATATGAGGGATTGTGCTAACGTCTGAAATAAACATACTTCCGGCCAACAAAGCGCCAAATCCAATTCCTACTTCCATAAAAATATACATTGTTGCAACAGCCTTGCCTCTTTGCCCCGGCTTACTCAAATCTATAGTCCAAGCCGTTACCGAAGGAGATAACATTCCCGAAGCGACGCCATAAACTGCCGATGCGCACATCAACATTAACGAAGAGTTTGCCAGCGCAATCCAAAGTAAAGAAATCAGTAAAAGAGCTAAAGATATTTTTAAAATCAGGGTTCTTCCATAGCGATCTGAGACTTTCCCTGCTACAAAACGGATAAGAAGCGATGACAGTGTAAATACCATAAAGAATAAGCCTTTATTACTTGTTCCTAAATGCTTACTCCAATCAGAAATTACAGTTAAAATTACACCATAACTAATATAACTCCACAACACAATAAGGGCCGCCGGAAGTACCTGCCATTCGATAATATCTTGCTTTTTAATTTTTAAATGGCCCGCTTTAAACCGCTGTTTATTAGGTAAAGTTTCTTTCATGTTTGCCAAAATAACAATAGAGAGTAGCGCAAAAAGCGAGGAGCAATAAAATAAAATATTAATGGAAAAATTATCGGTTATTGCACTTCCTATCGCAGGGCCAATAGCCAAACCAGTACTAAAGCAAACGCCGTGTACGCCCATCGCCTCTCCCCATTTTCCCGCTGGAACTAAATCAGCAACATAAGCCGCTGTTGCTGTTGGTTTAAAGCCTGTGGAAAAACCATGTATTAGCCTCAAAAATAAAAATCCAGAAATAGACGTTAGTATCGGGTAAAGAAATCCACAAACAAAACAAACCAATGAGCCTACTGCCATTACTGGCACACGACCAATTGTATCGGTTAGTTTTCCGCTAAAAGGCCGAGAAATAGCTGCGGTTAGTGTAAATAATGCAATGATTAATCCTTTATACTCAGCGCCGCCTAAGCCTGTTAAATAGGCTGGCAACTCTGGTATCAGCATATTAAAACTAGCTGAAAATAGAAATGAGCTTAAACAAACTAATCCAAACTGTAAGGTATAAATACTTGCTGATTGTTGTTGCATTAAAAATTATTCTTTCGAATGGTGTAAAGCACCGTAATGATCAACTTTTACGCTCACTTTATCTCCCTTAATTGTTAAAGCAAAAATATAATCATAATCAGATTCCTCTATCAATTCTTTTATAGGTTTTACTCCTCCAAAAGCCTCAACAATCTCTAAAACAGTATTAGAATGCCCTATAATTAATATTTTTTTGCCCGAAGCGTTAGCTAATAATTGTTTAACTAATGCCTTTTGTCCGTCGGGAGTATAGGTTTTTATATTAATTCCTATTTTATCTGCCAAAGGAAACCCCGTTGATTTGGTTCTTTTATAATTGGTTGAAAAAATAGAATCAATTTGTTGACCGCCTAAGTACTTTTTTAAAGCCTCCGCTCTAGCCAAACCAATAGGAGACAATTCAGGGTCTCTTTCTTTGGGGTTATCTGTTAATTTTTCTGCATGTCTAACTACCCAAACTTTTAATGTTTTTTGAGCATTTACGCTTTGCTGTCCTAGCAAAACCATTAGTAAAATAAGTACAAATTTTTTCATATGTTAGTTTAATGCGTTGATTAATTCTTCTATTTCTAATTCGCTATGCCAGCTACTTAAAACAACCCTATTAATCGGTGGGCCATTTTTATCTGGATAAGGGAAAGCAGAAATTAAAATTCCTTTTTGCTGTAATGCTTCGCTAAGTTCAGCATTTTTAGCTAGATACACCGGAAAATCTATAATAAAATCCCAACACTCATTTCCAGTTAATGCGTTAGTTAGCAAATTCATATTGTTTTTAAGCTTGTTGAGTGAATTTGCATAAATTTCTTCTGCATGTATAAAAGCATACAATCCCGCCGCCGCTGGTGGAGAAGCACCCAAAAATTCGTTACTTTGCTTCATTAATGAAATAATTTTCTGAGAGCCTAGTATTATACCCGCATCTACACCTAAGGCTTTTGCCATAGAAGCAACAATTATAGGTTCAACATTATCACATTTGGGCAATGCCGGAAACACTCCCAAACCATTGTTGTTAATGCCAATTCCATGAGAATCATCTACAATGATGACAGCTTGTTTATTTAGTTTTTTAATAAATGAAAAATCATATCTATTAGGATAGAGGTTATTCATTGAATTAGTAATTAATACCCACTTTTCTGTACTACTTGCATTAATTTCCTCAACAATGTTTAATGCCCACTCATCAAAAGATTGATGAATTTTAGGCCTTTCATTTTGCCACAAAGCAGGGTGTGTATCTGGAGCATATCTTACCTCGCCAAATCCTAGCGCTTGTTTAATTGCTAACTGTGCCGCTAAATATCCGCTAGATGTAATTAGTGCCGCTTCTGATCCAAATCTTTTTGCCGCACAAATTTCGGCTTCGTCATAAATTCCTAACTGAACATTATTGCCTCGGCTTGTTCCATTATTTAGGCCATACCTTTTTAATCCGTCTAGGTAAAGTTTTAAAAATCCTTCGCTTTGCGGAATACCTAAGTAGGCTGTGCCTCCAAAGTATAGGTATTGCCTACCGTCGCTTGTAATTTTTGGCCCAAGCTGAGTTTGAAGATTATTTAATGCTACGCTCATTAATATGCCCTACCTAATTGGTCATTTGCTGCTTTAACTAACGAATTACTGGTGTTGCTATCATGCGAAAATTCCCAAAACATTATTCCATTGCACCTCTCTTTGGCTAATTGTGCTTTTTTCCATATTAGTTCGATTCCGTTATAACCGTAATTAACCCCATTAACTGTGGCAAGGTTTAAATAAGCGTTAGCACCGCTTGCTTCAATATCACGATAACCTAACGGAGATCCAGCAGCATTTTCTCCGTAAAGAGGTATACCTAATATGGCTTTTTCTTTCGGCAATCCTTTTTCCACCAAGTAAACATCTAAGCTTTTTTCTGTTAGTTTCATAGAAGCATGGTTTAATGGCTCTAATGTGTCATAATTTGGTCCATCATACTGCATAATGTTTACAAAATCTATATATTGAAATACTTCAGGTTTCATTCCGTTTTTAATATTTCCAGCGTAAACACCTGGCGTAACCGCAGCACTTAAAAATTTGCCTTCAGCATGCAATGCGATACTTAATTCCTGCATCAACAAAACAAAATTATCTGCTGAAGGGTCTGCTGCGGTTGGGTATTCCCAATCAATATCGGCACCATCAAGACTATTAGTTTTAACAAAAGCTAATAGCTGTGCAGTAAACTTTGTTCTCGCAGTAGGCGATGCTGCGATAGTTGCAAATATATTCTTATCGCCTGAAACGGAAATGCCTGTTTTAACTCCATAATTTTTTGCCTTTGCTATAACAGTAGTAAATCTTGTTGGTTGTAAAACAGTATTTAACGAACCATCCCCGCTAGCGTTTGGATTGATAAACGCGTATAATAAATGTGTAATCATTTTATATTTGCTATCATCAACCGTTGTTGGGTCTTTGTAACTTGGCATATAGGCTATAATTTTAAATGTACCTGGTATCCAAGGGGTTCTTGAGGGTGGTATTGGAATTTTTATTGTTGGTGGTTCGATTACTGGAATTCCTTCTTTTTTACATGCATTTAGAGTTAGCGTAAAAATTACAAGTATATAAATTAGCTTTTTCAATTATTTAATCATTTGTTTTTGAAAGAATTCAAACTGTTGTTTGATAGATTTTGTCCAATATGCTTTGTTATGTGCCCCTGGTTGAGAAATATAGGTTGCATTAAGTTTTAAGGAATCTGCTTTTTGCTTTAACTGATTGTTATAAGCATAAAAAAAATCTTCAGAGCCACAATCGAATATGAAAGGTTTGTTGGTGCTTTGAAGTTTATAAATATTTGGCACCACAGAATAATCATCCCATATTTTATCCTCTTTATTGGGGTTTCCTAGCAAAGCACTTAAGCCATATTTAGCAGAAAAATCTCTTAACATAACTCCGCCGCTGGTGCTCCCTGCACTAGTAAATAACTCGGGTTTTTTAATAAACAAATGTAATGCTCCGTGTCCGCCCATACTCAGTCCACTAATAAAAATACTCCTATCGTCAACCGCGTATCGCCTTTTAATATCCGGATAAAGCTCATCAAAAAAGAAAGATTCAAATTGCGAGTCTTTTTTTGCGGGACTATTGATATACCAACTACTAAATAAGCCGTCTGGACATACAATAATTACATTATATTCATCAGCATATTTTTGAGCATTCATAATATTATCCCATTGTTTATAGTTGCCACCATAACCATGCAGCAAAAATATAACTGCTGTTTTTTCTTTGCTCGTGTAGTTTTTTGGTTTAAAGACCCATGTTGTATCTTGTTTTGGCAAATTTTTACTTGTGTAAATAATTTGGTCTTGAGCGTTTGCTGTTTGCAGGAAAACACCCAATGCAACAACAACAAAAAGTAGTTTTTTCATCTTAAAAATTATCATGTATGTAGGTCATTATTCTTACCATTTCTTTTCTCACATCTGCCGTTGGCAAAACAAAATTGTTATTCATAAACGAAAAGATATATACTTTTCCTTTTTTAGTAACTACATAACCGCTTTGGTTATGATTATTAGATAAACTTCCGGTTTTACCAAACACAAATGGGCTGTCTGTTTTTGGATATGCATTTCTTAACGTTCCGGTTTTACCCCCAGCAGGTAGCATGGCAAAAAGTCTTTTTTCGTCATTAACTTCGTTATAAATTAACTCGAGCAAAGTAACCATGTCTCTAGGCGTAAAAAGATTTCCCCTCGACAACCCAGATCCATCTACCCATTGAGGCTTATCGGGCAACGATGATAAATATTGTTTTTCAATTTTATTAATTACTTTTTTTGTATTTATTTCCTCGCCAAGCTTATCGGCATACACAAGCAAAAGCTGTTCGGCAACAAAGTTATCGCTAGGCAAAAGCATTTGTTTAAAAACAGAATCACTCTTCATATTATAAATTGTTTTTGCAGAAAGGGGCATTTTCATATTTACAATCCCAACATATTTTTGTAAAGTATCTGAAAGTAAATTTACAGTAGTAGCAATGCTTAGCTTATACGGTATTTGTTGATTGTATTTTGCGGTAATCTGAGTTGTAGGGTAGTGAAATATATTGGCGTTAAAATCTCTTACAACTTTAAACGGTTTTGCTGTTTCTGCTGTATCCTTTACAAAACAACTCGCAAACACATTTGGTAAAATTGTCATTAATCCAGCTTTTTGTGCAGCCGAGACTAAAACAACGTTATCCATTAGTGGCAATTCGTTTATTTCTGGTTGATAATACTCGTTGTAGTCATCCCATTGCCAGCCAGAACCATAAAAATCTCCCGTATATCTACCTGGTGCAAAAAATATTTTTTTAGTAGATGACTTGAGAAAATCAAATGCTTTTGTCCCTTTTAACGCTGTATGCAAGAAAGATGGATCACCTGTTCCCCAAAAAATTAATGAATCTCCTTGTGTAATATAACGCATTGATGGAATAGAATCTGGAATAATTTTTAACCCTGCATAAAAAGTAAACAGTTTAGTATTAGACGCTGGCGTATAATATTTATCCGCGTCTTTTTGAAAAATCATTTCTTTCTTTTCCTTGTCGTACAATGCAAAACCTACCTGATATTGATTTATTATAGCTGAGTTTTTAAACTCTTTCTTAACCTTATTAGCGATTAGTTTATTTGGGGCACAAGCATGAAGACAACACGTTAGAATTACTATTAAATAAATTACCGCTTTTTTGTTATTAAACCTGCTTTTTTGCATCTATATTTTTATTAGTGTATAAAAATGAGCCCTAATTTATTAATTTAGTTTTATGAAATATCGGATTACAAAAATAAAAGCTCCGTTTATCATTTTAATAACCCTAATACTTAGTTTGCAAATAAGCTTTTTAAGCAATTGCTATAGTCAAAATTTTACCCTAAAAAATGACTTAAAAAGAGATGTCATTACTTTTATTAAAGTTAAAAACCTCATCGTAATCCCTATTTTTATTAATGGAAAAGGCCCATATAATTTTTTATTAGACACAGGTGTTAGTCCGCTAATTGTAACAGACCCTAGCTTAATAGGAAATTTTAACACAGATGGTTTACGATCTTTTAAAATAAATGGTGTTGGCGACGGCGCAGAAATTGATGTGCTATTAGCGAATAATGTTCAAGTGGATGTAGGTAAAGCATCTATAGAAAATATTCCAACTGTAGTATTAAAAGAAGAGATTTTTAACTTCTCTAACTATCTTGGAATTAAAGTACATGGTATAATTGGCTATTACTTCTTTAAAAGTTTTTTAGTAAAAATAAACTATCAAACAAATAGACTGGTTTTTGAACAACCAGGATTGAGTAAAAAAATTAAAGGAACCAAACTAAATCTTGAGTTTTTTGAAAATAAACCCTATATAAATACAAAGCTAAGCACAGATAATTTAGGCGAAATCAATGCCTTGTTAATTGTAGACAATGGCGCAAGTCATGCTTTGTCTCTAGAAACATACCAAGCCGGTGTTTTTCCTGTGCCAACTCAAAATATTGATGGAAATTTAGGGGTTGGCCTCAGTGGTGAAATTAATGGGAAAATTGGCCGAATTAAGAGCTTAAAAATCGGAAATTATCATATCAATAATTTACTTACTAATTTTCCGAATTATAATGATATCGCGGCAAAAACAAATGTAAAAAATCGAACTGGAAATATAGGAGCGGAGGTACTCAAACGCTTCTACGTAACCTTTGATTATGAAAATAATGCCATGTATCTTAAAAAAAATAGCTCGTTTAAAGACAAATTCGAGCATGACATGTCTGGCTTAGAGGTTTATATTAGCTCAGATAATCGCAATCGGTTTTTTATTAATAGAGTTGAGGTTGGTTCTCCAGGAGAAAAGGCGGGCTTTGAGATTGGCGACGAACTAATTTCTATAAACTTTAAAGACATTAGTTCCTCTAGTCTTGATGATGTTACAGGTCTTTTCAAATCTATAGACGGACAAACTTTTTTGATTGAGATTGTTCGAAAAGATAATATTTTAGTCAAACTACTTAGGTTAAAAAGAAGGGTGTAATTTCTATGCTACAAGATAAATACTTGAGTATTCTATTTTAATTTAGCCTTTTAAATCATTTAAAAATGAAGAAAATATTGTCAATTAAAGCTTTGCCTGTCTTTTTATTTCTTTCAGCGGCACACTTTTGCCTTGCGCAAAACTTAGATTCTATTGCTGTTGTAAGTGCCAAATGGGAAAAGCAGAGAATAGCGCCCAAAACAACGCTTGTTATACATCATTTTAAGGAAAAAAATCTTTTCTCAGCCAATCAAAATATCTCTTATGTCGAAGTGAAAAATAATCGTAAAGCAGTTGGTTTTGATATTGGATATGAAGTTAAAGAGTTAAAAACTACAGCAACATTTGGGAAAGAAAACAATGCAATCGCAGCAGTTAATGGAACTTTTTTTGATGTAAAAAATGGTGGCTCTGTCGATTTTATCAAAGTTGATGGAAAGGAAATTACACAAAATAGGTTAGAGAAAAATAACAAAAGAGCAATGCATCAACAAGCTGCCGTGGTAATTTCTAAAGGAAAGCTAAGCTTAAAAAAATGGGATGGCTCTGAAAAATGGGAAAACAATTTGCAAGAAGAAGACATTATGCTCAGTGGCCCACTTTTAAGTCTAAACAGCAAAGACGAAGCTCTAGATTCTGTCCCATTTAATACTTTACGCCATCCACGAAGTGCAATAGGAATTAAACCAAATGGAAACGTTATTTTATTAACTATAGACGGCAGAAATGATAACTCTGCAGGAGTTAACCTTTTTGAATTGACTAAAATAATGCGTTGGTTAGGCTGTACTAGCGCTATAAATCTAGATGGAGGAGGTTCAACAACCTTATGGATCAATACTATGCCAGAAAATGGTGTTATAAATTATCCTGCAGATAATAAAAAATGGGATCATGAAGGCTCAAGAAAAGTTGCAAATGTTATCCTCATAAAGCACACCAAGAAATAATATATCTTAGCTTTTTCATAAACAATAATATCTTTGTTGCTGTTATTTCTATGTATTTAAATTAAAATGAAGTTAAAATCTATTGGTCTTTTTACATCTATATTCGCGATTGTTTGTGCTCTTGCTTGCACCTCAAATACTAAAAAGAATTTAGTAAATAGCAATGAAAAAGAGGCCTCTTTAAGTAAAAATGATAGCTTTAATAAGGTTAATGGAATTCGTTTTTATGAAGCAAAGCGTCGTTTTAAAAATGGCTTATCTTTTAATGCTTTTGGATTTCAACAGGAACCCAATTGGATTGTAGAATTTAAGGCGCCCGATACCATGCTTGCCTATAGCCCTGAAAAGAAGGGAATGGAATCATTTTATTTACAATACGATCATGGACAGGTTTATAATTTTGCAAGAGAGTTTTTTAGAGCAAAATCCATCACTAAGGATAGCTTAGTATTACAGCGCTTACAAGTTAATGGTATCGTTATTGCCGACGATGACGATGAACGTTCTAACGTGTTTTGCACTTTTTATTCAAAAGATTACATCGAAAATAAATTAAAAACCACTCTTAAAGAATTACAAAAGCCCACCAAAGCAGATACTTTATTTATAAAGCAGCTATCGGCAAAAACCTATAATAACCCTAAAAGTGCAGATTTAGCATTTGCAGCTAGAGAACCTGTTGTTTTTTTACCTAATAGCAAAAACGTTACTGTAGAAAAAATAAGCACAATAGATGAGCTGAACAAAAGAAGTGCGGCAGTAGATTACTTATATCCTTTATATAGGCTACAAATTAATAAGTCTTATAAAACCTTTAATTATCGCTTCTCTGTTATTGTAGACGCAAAAGGTAAATTACATGTAAATAGTGTTTATGGTGTAATGAAAGAAGATCTTGCTCCTCGTAAAAGGTTATTGCAGGGCATTACTGATGTTTACTTACAGAACCTATTCATCATCAAGCCCGGAACAACGCTTGGCATACCACACTCTAGTGAAGTTACCCTAATTCTAGTGGGCAAAAAGGATCAATAAGAAGTCTTTTTAAATTATATTTATCAAAAAATGAGGTATTTGCATTATTTAAAATAAAAATACTTACCTTGCGCACTTAATTATTAATATACAATACAATGCAAGAAGGAACAGTAAAATTTTTCAATGTAACAAAAGGTTTTGGATTTATCGTACCAGCTAATGGTGATAGCGAAATTTTTGTACATTCAACAGGTCTTATCGATGAAATTCGTGAAAACGACAAAGTTGAATATGACGTTGAAAGCGGTAAAAAAGGTTTAAACGCCGTTAATGTGAAAGTAATATAATTATTATCATATTTTACCAAAGCCTCCCGAATTTCGGGAGGCTTTTTTTATGCCTTATTATTTAAAGAATATAATAATTTCTAATTTTTAACCGCAGCTTGATTAACTAAATCAAATACCAACTCTGGCTCATTCGTTGTAATATAATCTACTTGATTAGAAATCAAAAATTTTATTGCCTCTGGCGTGTTTGCCGTCCAGCCATTGATGCTTAACCCTAGTTTTTTAAACCTCTTTATATAGTTTTCATTTTTTTGATAAACCGAAAAATTATAATCCACACCCGTAAAACCATCTGCTTTCAACTTTTCTGGCGAAACATCACCTTTTAAATACGCAATTTTTGCGTTTGGCTCATTTTTGATAATATCTTTACATACCTCATAGCTAAAACTGATGTACTCTACCCAGGCCTGCGCTTTTAGTTTACGAACCAACTGTAAAACTTTCTCCGTTAACAAAGCATCTCTTTGTATACCTAATTCCTGAGGCTTGATTTCTAAAATCAACTTTGTTTTTTTCTGTTTCAATCCTGTTTTTAAATAATTTTCCAATGTGGGAATCGTTTCTCCATTAGAAAGTTTTTTCTCTAGCAATTGATTGTAAGTAGATTTTGAAATGTTTATTCCTAAAAATGTAGGATCGTGATTTACAACAATTACACTGTCTAGGGTTAAATGAACATCAAACTCAGAGCCGTAACATTTTAATTTAAAAGCTTGTTTTAATGCTGCGATTGAGTTCTCTGGTAAATTATTCTTTTTCCAAGCTCCGCGATGTGCAATTACTTGATTTTTATTCCAGCGATCGATTGTCTTTTGTGCATTTACAATAGTTACAGCCATTGTCATTATTAAAAATGCTATGATTAATTGTTTCATTTATAAATATTTATTCAAATGTAAAATTTTGAAACAATTTTTATATTGATTTATTGTTAACTTATATGTTAAAGTAATGTGTTTGGCCCATATTTCAGATGGCTTTTTATATATTTAACTCTTAAAATTATAAATGAGTAGCAACTACGACCTTTTAATTGCCAAGATTAATGAATTTACTCAAAAGTTTTACCTTAACAGGCTTTTGCGTGGAAGCATTTATGCGTCTGCTATAATTTTAGGTTTATATCTCTTTTTGTTTTTGCTAATTTACTATGCAAACCCAAGCGTAACCATAAAAACTGTTTTATTCTTTTCTTTCTTAATCATTTCCTTAATTTCTATTGGATTATGGGTTGTTAAACCTGGGCTAGCCTATTTTAAACTAAGTAAAAATATTAGCTTAGAACATGCTTCTCATCTAATTGGAGCACATTTTTTTGATGTAAAAGATCGCTTGCTAAACACACTTCAACTAAAAGCTTTGGCTGATAATTCTCCTCAGAATAATCAATTAATTTTAGCAGGAATTGACCAAAAAATTACTGAATTAAGGCCTATACCTTTTGCAAAAGCAATAAACTTAAAAGACAACAAAAAGTACATTAAATACACCTTGTTGCCATTAACCCTTATTTTACTAATCGCTATAATTGCCCCAGCAATTTTAAAAGAAGGAACAAATAGCTTAATCCGTTACAACGAGGAAATTTTACCAAAAGCACCATTTACTTTTAACGTTTTAAATAAGAGTTTGGTAATTACACAGGGTGATGATTTAACAATTCAACTCCAGCTAAAAGGAAATGAATTTCCTCAAGAAATATACATTGAAGATGGTGCTAATACTTATAAGTTAGCCAAAGAAAATATTAGCCAATTTAATTATACTTTCAAAAATATTCAACAAAATAAAACGCTTCGTTTTTTTGGTGGGGGCTTCAAATCCGCTTCATTTTTAATTGATGTAAAACCGCGACCGTCTTTAATAAATATGAGTGCAAAGCTCATCTATCCTTCTTATCTGAATAGAAAAAATGAAATTTTAAATAATGTGGGGGATTTATTAATTCCTGAAGGAACAAAAATAAATTGGGAATTGCGAACAGAAAATAGTGAAGAATTAACTTTCATTTTACAAAATCAAAGCCATAATTTAACTGTTAAAAATGACTTAGCTTACTTTAACACAACAATAAATAAACTGACAAACTATCGCATAGTAACAAAAAACACATTTGTAAACAATACGGATAACTTAAATCATCAAATCGCTGTAATTAAAGATCAGTATCCTAGTATTACTGTTGTTGAAACTTCCGATTCAATAAGCACTAAAGCCCTTTATTTTACTGGAAATATTACCGACGATTACGGTTTTTCTGGCTTAAAATTTAAGTACAACATTAAACAAGATGGTAAAATAATCAATAGCCAAAGCAAACTAATTGCTATTAGAAATAACCAAACAGAAAATTCCTTTTTCTTTTTATGGAACCTGAATAGTGTTGATATAAAACCTGGTCAAGTTTTAGACTATTTCTTTGAGGTTGCAGATAATGATGGCGTAAATGGATCTAAAATTTCTCTTTCTGAAATTAAAACCTACCAAGCGCCAAGCCAACAACAAATAGCCGAACAGATGGCAGAGAGTAGCGGTGTGTTAAAGAAAAAAATAGAATCGACCATTAAGTTGGCGCAAAAAATTGAAAAAGACAGTAAGAAATTAACTCAAGATTTATTAGATAAAAAGCAATTAACTTTTGAGGATAAAAAACAGATTGAACAGTTGTTGGCAAAGCAAAAAGAATTAGATGATGCTATAAAAGAAATCAAAGCCCAAAACAACAAAAACAATATTGAAAAACAAGAAAACAATGCTTTAACAGAAGAATTGTTAGAAAAACAAAAGCAAATAGATGATTTATTTAACAATATTTTGGATGAGAAAACCCGAGATCTGCTGAAAAAATTACAGCAACTAATGGAGCTCAATAATAAAGATCTTACTAAAGAAGGGTTGTCTAAAATGCAAATGGATAACAAGTCTTTAAAAAATGAGCTCAATAGGATTTTAGAGTTATATAAGCAGCTGGAGTTTGAACAAAGCTTACAAAATAAAATAGACCGTTTGGAAGATTTAGCTAAACAGCAGAAAGAATTAAGTGAACAAAGCAAAACCCAACAAGCGCCAATAAACGAGCTTAAAAACAAGCAAGAGGACCTGAATAAAGAATTTAAATCATTACAGAAAGAGTTAGAAAAATTAGATGAAAAAAATCAAGAATTAGAAAAACCTAATGCTTTTGAAAACCCTGAAAAGGAAACAGCAGAAATTGAAAAAAACCAAAAAGATAGTAAAGAAGATTTAAATAGAAACGACAAACAAAAAGCGGCTCAAAAACAACAGAAAGCAGCAGAACAAATGGAGAAATTAGCTGAACAGCTAAAAGAAAGCCAACAAGAAGGCGAAGAAGAAGAAGCAAAAACAAATGCAACAGAATTGCGTAAAATCTTAGAGAACTTACTAAGCACGTCTTTTGCCCAAGAAAAAGTACTGCTTTCTCTAAAAAAAATGAATAACAACGATCCGTCTTATGTAGGAAATGTACAACAACAAAACACCATTAAAGACAACATGAAAACCATTGCAGATAGCTTGTTTTCTTTAAGTAAAAGGGTGCCACAAATACAAAGTACTGTAAATAGTGAAGTAGAAAAAATTAATTTCAATATAGAAAAGTCTATTGATTTTTTAGGCGATAGAAGGACTGCGGAAGCCAATAGATCGCAACAACTTGCCATGACTTCGATAAACAACCTAGCGTTAATGTTAAATGAAGCTTTAGAACAATTGCAAAAACCCAAAGGCCAGAGCAGTGGAAAAGGAAAAAAACAAAGCATGAAAGATTTGCAAAAAATGCAGGAGCAACTCAATCAAAAAATGCAAAATGCGAGAGATAAAATGCAAAAAGAAGGAAATATGGGAACGGTTCCAAAAGGGCAAATGAGCCAAGAATTTGCAAAGATGGCGCAACAACAACAAATGATTAGAGAGGCTTTACAAAAAGTTAACAAGGAGCAGAATAAAGATGGAAAGGGCTCTTTAGGCAACTTAAATCAATTGGTAGAAGAAATGAAAAAAACCGAAATGGATTTAGTGAATAAAAAAATTGCTGAAGAAACCATGAACCGCCAAAAGAATTTAAACACAAAGTTGCTTGATGCAGACAAAGCCCAAAGAGAGCAGGACGAAGATTCGAAAAGAGAAAGTAAAGCAGCTAAAGAATTTCCTGCTTCTTACAAGCAAATGTTGGATAAGTTTATTAAACAACAACAAAGCGAAAGTGAGTTGATACAAAAACTGCCTCCTAACCTAAATTATTATTACAAAAACAAAATTGCAGAATATTTTAAATTGCTAAATTTGCCAACCCGTTAGTTCGTCATTGCTAGGCACGCAACAATTCTAATGCGCTATTGCTTTGTGCCTAGCAATGATGCTTTCAAATAGAAAACCATCATGGCTAAAATCAATTTCTTTACCGAAGACATTAACTATACACTAAAAAACAAAACCATCATCAAAAAGTGGATTGAATCTACAATTATTGAAGAGGGATATTGCTTATCCGAACTAAATTTTATTTTATGTTCTGACGAATACTTACTGCGTATAAACCAAGATTATCTTCAGCATGACGATTATACGGACGTAATTACTTTTGACAACTCAGAAGAGCCTAAAACAATTGTGAGCGATATTTTTATTAGCCTTGAAAGGATTAAAGAAAATGCTTTAAACTTTAAATCATCCACTGTTAATGAACTGTGTCGCGTAATGATACACGGAACCTTACACTTACTAGGGTATTTGGATAAAACAAAGGCTGCCAAAAAAGAAATGACAGCCAAAGAAGATTTTTATTTACAAAAGTTAGTGTTTTAAGGAACGAATATTTTATAGATTAAATAGCAGATTAACAATCCTATAAAACCAGTAATAAATCCTGCTAAGCGTTTTTTCTTAATAAAACAAAGTAATATTAATCCGCTAAGCGAAACTAAAATTAAAAACACGGCAGAGATATCAATTATCCACGACCAGCCTTTTCCAGAATCTCTTCCTTTATGTAAGTCATTCATTACGGCCACAACACCCATTTTCATTTCAGAAACTTCATAAGATCCATTTTCACGGTCTATAAAAGCATCGCATGAATATGCTGGCCCTTTTAGAGTAATTGTAATTTCAGAATCATCAATTCTAAACTCGCTAACCGCTCCCTTAACTTGATAAGTTTTACGCAAAAATTCTACTATTTCAAGCTTTGCAATTTTATTGGTATCAGCATTATTAACCCATTTTACATTTAATTGCCCTTTATTTTTAACATTAACTTGTTTATCACCCCCAAGCCAACTCGGATGGTTTAACGTCAAACCTGTTACAGAAAAAAATAGCACAATTGCAAAACTTACCATCGACAGGTAAATGTGCAGCCACCTCGAAAGTTTCGCAACTTCCTTTTTTGGACTCTTTGCTTTATTAGCAACCTCTCTCTTCTTTGAAGTTAGTGGAGCTGGCGTCGGATTATTTTTTATAGAAGTCAAAAGTTACGTTTGAGATTTCAACATTTCCAGGGTTTGTCACTTTTTTGGCTGCTTTTTTAAATTCCATTTGTTGACGAATAATTTCATCCGTTCCATGTTCTTTAGAGGTTTCGATCATAATCTTATATTTTCCTTGTGCAACATATACTCCTTTATCATCTTTTCCATCCCATTTAATGGTGTATTTTCCTGGATTACGCGTGGCACCAGTTACAGAAGCGAAGTTCTCCTTATTTGCTTTAAAGCTATCCCCATTAATTCTATACCAATTTTTTAAATCTGGTATCCATTTGGTTTTATTATACCAAAGCGCTAAATTACGTACAAGCACTTTCTTTTCATTTTCTACCCATATTGCAGCAAAAGGGCGATGACTATTACCATCAATTTTATTAAACTCAAAAGTAATCGCTAATTCATGTTTAGCATCCCACTGCTTATCATCTTTATTAGTGTTACTTTTTTCTGGCGCTAGTTCTTGTGTATCGGTATGAGGCTTTACGTACGAATTCCAGTTTGTGCTTTCTATTTTTTTGCCACTTTTTGTAACAATTAAATACGCCGCTCCATTCACAGTCTCCGCTAAAGCCTTGCTTTCTGCTAGAGACAATACATTAAACGCAGTGGCTAATGCGCCAGCATCTGTGGCATCTGGGGCTATAACCGTCGCGCTAACTATGCCATCAACAGGTTTACCGGTACGTGGGTCTACTATGTGCGAGTACCAGTTTTTACCAATTTGCTCACCTCTTCTATAATTCCCGCTTGTTGCAACGGCTTTATTATTTACTAATAATTGAGCGATTGGCGTATCATTTTCTGCATTTGCTAAAGGATTTGTAACGTTAACATATTCTTCAACATTTCCTTTAGTAACTAAATCTCCTCCAATATTAACTACTACAGCATTTACTTTTGATGAAGCTAATGCCGCATCACAAGCCAAATTAATGATATAACTTTTAGCAAAAGTGTTCATCACTAAAGGCGTATTGTCTAAGCGAGTCGCTGTGTAATTTTCCTTATTTAATTTATAATGTGTCTGCTGCATTGTAGCAACAGCTTTATTAATTTCCACCTTTGACGGTAGCTGTTGTTTAACTGCTGCGTCTTTCCAAAGTTTTCCCGCTACTGCCGCAGAAGCATCTAAAGCTCCATTTGTCCGCGTTTTCCATTTTTCAAAAAGATCAAGCATCTCAAATAACTCTTTAGAAACCTTAATTGGCTTATTTAAATCTTGCTTCATCCACTTATTAAACTCGCTATTAGAATTGTAAGCACTAAAAATGTCTGAAAGTCTATTTATTTCAGCTAAAGCCGCCTCTTCTGCTTTTTCTGCCTCAGCTTCTGAAGAGCTTGTAAATTTAAATTCTAAAGATGTTCCTAATACATTTTCGTAATGAGATACATATAAATGATGATTAACAGTTTTTGTAACATCAGATTTAGGCCCCGAGCCTATTAAAACAAATGCCGTTAATAAAGACGCAAATAACTTCATATATTTATTAAGATTAATTCTAAACAATGCAAATGTATAATTTGATTTTTTAATTTCTGCCCATTTTGACAATTATTTTTTATAAAAGGTTTAAAAACATTGAATATTTATATTTTTTCTGACTTAAAGGTATAATAAATGAGTGACTGTTAATCAGAATTCGCTTTTTTCTTATTTAGAAGCTATAAGCGTTAAAGTTTAATTTTTTCGTTGTCTGTTGGTCGAAAAATTTTAGGCGTTCGTCGAGAGTTATACGATATAAGTATAATACAGGCATTTGCGATGCAACCTTTTTGCTTTAGCTCAGTCTTATATACGAAACCAGCCAGAAAGGTGGCGGTCACAAAAAGAAAACAATTTATAAAACAAAGATTTTAAAAAATAAAAATATGAAAACTTCTATCAAAACATTAATCGCATTAACAATAACAACAGTAGCATTAACATTATCTACAGTAAACGTAAAAGCAGCAGAGCCAAATCAAGTAACCGTACTAACAGAGGTTAAAAAAGTAAACAAAATCACTGTGTCTGGGAACGTAGAATTAATTTTAGTTCAAAGTGCTGATGAAAGCGTAAAAGTATATGACAGTTATTTTTCTAAAAATGCTTTAGTTCAACAAAAAGATGGAGAGTTACGTGTAAGCTCTTTCAATAAAGAAGCTTTAACTGTAGTTGTTTACGTAAGCAATTTATCTTCTATCTCTGCATCTGATAACTCAACCATTAAAACTTTCGGAAAGTTTAATACTTTAAGTTTAGATGTAAACTTAAAAGACAAAGCAACCGCAGTGTTAAATACAAATACAGTTAATTTGTTTGCTAATTTAAACGGTCAGTCAAACTTATCTTTAACAGGAACTACGTTAGAATATAATGCAATAATGGGCAGTGTTGCAACTGTAAGTATGTCACAATTTACTGCTAGTACTACAAACATTCAATCAAAAAATAACAACGTAGTGATTGCAAAAAACCCAAAAGCGATTACAACATTAGAAGAGATATACCTTTCAGAAAATTCATAATCCATCATAAATTTAGTTTAGTTTTTAGTTTAGTAAAAAAATGCAGATGGATGTCTGCATTTTTTTTTGCTAATAATTAGTTATTTTGCTTCAAATTTATCTTAAATGATTCTAATATGAAGTTTGCACACTCTATTAAACAAAAAACCAAAGTAGCTTTATTGTTGTTTTGCATTATGGTATGCCTAATTTTAGTAAGAATATTAGAAGACAAAAGCATAAAGCAAATGAGTAATTCGTTTGTTTCCCTTTATAATGATAGATTAATCCCTGCTACTGATTTATTTTTTATTGCAGAAAAATTAAATATAAAAAAAGATTTAATAGAGTCTTATGTTAACAATGAGTTTGCATTAGCTAAGCCAAACAATATCAATGAGCGTTTACTTGTATATAATGAAAGTATCGATTCTCTTCTTTTAAAATATGAAAAAACATATTTAGTAAGCCTAGAAAAAAAACACTTAGTAGAGTTAAAAAGCAATATTTTAGCTTCTCGAATAATAGAAGAAAACATCATTAACAATCTTCAATTAAAAGAAAAACCAAGTACACAATCTATTTCAATTTTATTAAATGATTCATATAAAGGAATATTTAATAAACTTTCAGAGCTCACCCAAATTCAATCAAAAATTGGAGATGAACTTATTAAGAGTTCAAAATCTATCGTGTCTGGAAGTAATTTATATTCTACTATTCAATTCTTTTTGGCTATTATCATTGGTATTTTAATTGTTTCTATTCTTTTTACATCTAATGTAATTAATATAAAGAATGAAAATTTCAACTTAAATTAAGCGTACTAATCATCCAAGGGAAGTAATATTTCAAAAAAACTTAAGCTATTAAGTCTCCTCAAAATTATACCAACTAAATATTGATTACTTTTGTAGTAATTTCTTACTAGATAAACCGTTAAAAAACACTTTGAGTACACTAATTGCAGCAGAAGGCTTAGGCCACGGATACCATGATGAATGGCTTTTTAAAAATTTAACTCTTGGAATTAATCCTGGCCAACGCGTAGCGTTAGTTGGTATTAATGGGGCGGGTAAAAGTACTTTATTAAAATTATTAGCAGAACGATTTTTACCTTTAGAAGGTAAAATAGTTAAAAATAAAGCCGTTAAAATTGGTTTTTTAGATCAAGAACCATCATTCCCTGATGGTTATTCTATCAGCGATTTTATTTTTTCTTTAGAAAATAAACAGCAACAGCTGATTAAAGAATATGAAGAATTGATAGAAAACCCTAATCCTGATGAAAAAACATTAAACCGTTTATATGAGGAATTAAGCGAACATAATGCTTGGGAATATGAGCATGAAATAAAAACCATTTTAAGCAGAATGGGTATTAATCATTTACAGCAAAAGATTTCTACCCTTTCTGGCGGACAGAAAAAACGCTTGGCTTTAGCTAAATTGTTAATTGAAGATCCTGAAATTTATGTTTTAGATGAGCCAACCAACCATTTAGATATCGATACAATCGAGTGGTTAGAAAAATTGCTTACAACCGGGAATAAAACAATTCTTTTAGTTACTCATGATCGTTATTTTTTAGACAATGTATGTAACACGATTGTAGAGTTAGACAGGGGTAAAATCTATAACTACAATGGAAATTATGCCTTTTTTTTAGAAAAGAAAAGCGAACGTGAAGCTTCCGACGAAAGTACTTTTCAAAAGAACAAAAACTTATTAAAGAAAGAATTGGAGTGGATGAGGCGCATGCCGGCTGCTCGTACAGTTAAATCTCAGTCTAGGATTAATTCATTTTATGATTTAGAAGAAAAAACAAAACAACGTTCTGATAATCAAAAAGTTACGCTAAATGTTAAGATGTCTAGACAAGGAAATAAAATTCTTGAATTAGATCACATCGGACAAACATTTGATGAGAAGAAAATAATTAATGATTTTTCTTACGTATTTAAAAGGGGTGATCGGATTGGATTAGCTGGTAAAAATGGGACAGGAAAATCTACTTTATTAAACATTATTACGGGGTTTCTAAAACCAGAAAAAGGTTTAGTTGACGTTGGAGACACTACTGTTTATGGATATTATAAGCAAGGCGGATTAGCTTTCAATGAAAAAGAAAGAGTAATTGATATTGTAAAATCTGATGCTGAATATATTAAGATGGCAGATGGACAAACCATTTCGGCTTCTGCCCTATTGACATTATTTCTGTTCCCTCCAAAGAAACAACACGGCATGGTAGAAAAATTAAGTGGTGGAGAAAAGAAACGTTTACACTTAATGAAGGTGTTAATGCAAAATCCAAACTTCTTAATTTTAGATGAACCTACAAATGATTTAGATATTGACACCTTAAATGTTTTAGAAGAGTTTTTAGAAAACTTTCCTGGTGTTTTAATATTGGTTTCTCACGATAGATACTTATTAGATAAAATGAGTGAGCAATTGTTTATCATGGAGGGCGAAGGAAATGTGAGCATTTACAATGGTAATTATTCTGAATATCGCATTAGTTTAGATAACGCAAAAGACAACACTGCTCCTAAAAAAGCAGTTATTTCAGAGCAAAGTAGCCCTGCTCCGTCAAAAAAATTATCCTTCAAAGAGCAAAAGGAATTAGATGAAATTGAAGAAACCATCGCAGAAAAAGAGAACGAAATTGAAGAATTAGCGAAGCAAATGAACTCTACAAATTCCGCAGATTATCTTAAAATTCAGGAATGCTCAGAAGGGATAGAAAAACTAAACAAAGAACTTGAGCAAATAATGTTGCGCTGGGTAGAACTTTCTGAAAGGACAAATTAAGATATGCAGACCTCAGACATCATAGCAACAATTGGAGTAAGCATTTTATTAATTGCTTTTTTCTTACAAGCTCTAAAAATTATTAAAACAGAAAGCACTATTTATTGCTTACTAAATTTAACAGGAGCCGCCATAGCAGGATATGCGTCTTGGCTTATTTCTTTCGTTCCCTTTGTTATTTTAGAGACCGTTTGGTGTGTTGTGGCGCTATATAGCTTAATTAAAATATACACAAAAAAGAATCGTTCCACGTGAAACAAACAAATTATTGTTTGATATTTTTTAATTTTACATCCGTTTCACGTGAAACACAAATATAAAATAAATGTTTAAAGAGTACGACGTAATTGTTGTAGGCGCAGGTCACGCGGGTTGTGAAGCCGCAGCCGCAGCCGCAAACCTTGGTTCTTCTGTGTTATTGGCTACCATGAACATGGAAACAATAGCACAAATGAGTTGCAACCCTGCTATGGGCGGAGTAGCAAAGGGTCAAATTGTGAGAGAGATAGATGCTATGGGTGGTTATTCGGGGATTATTGCCGACAAGACTACGCTGCAATTTAGAATGCTGAATAAGTCAAAAGGCCCAGCGATGTGGAGCCCAAGAGCACAAAATGACAGAAAACGCTTTGCTGAAGAATGGAGGCTTGCATTAGAAAGAACTCCAAACGTAGATTTTTGGCAAGAAATGGTTAGCAGTCTAATTATAAAAAACGAAACTGTTATTGGTGTAAAAACGGCATTAGGCGTAGAAATTTTAGGCAAAACAGTTGTATTAACCAATGGCACTTTTTTAAATGGTCTTATACATATAGGAGAGAAAAAATTTGGTGGGGGTAGAACTGGTGAAAAATCCGCAACAGGATTAACCGAACAATTAACTAGTTTGGGTTTTGAAGCGGGCAGAATGAAAACAGGAACTCCACCAAGAGTAGATGGCCGTTCATTAAATTATAGTTTAATGGAAGAACAATGGGGTGATGAAAACCCTGGCCGTTTTTCTTATACAAACGTAGAGCGACCAAAAGATCAACGTTGTTGCTGGATAACCTATACCAATGGAAATGTTCACGAAACGTTAAAAGAAGGGTTTGAAAAATCGCCAATGTTTACCGGCAGAATTAAAGGATTAGGCCCAAGATACTGCCCTTCCATTGAAGACAAAATTAATCGTTTTGCAGAAAGAGATCGGCATCAAATATTTGTTGAGCCAGAAGGATGGAATACTTGCGAAATTTATGTAAATGGTTTTTCTACTTCATTACCAGAAGATGTACAATATAAAGCATTAACTCAAATTCCAGGTTTTGAGAATGCAAAGATGTTTAGGCCGGGATACGCTATTGAATACGACTTTTTTCCGCCAACACAACTTTCGTTAACCCTAGAAACGAAACTAATCAAAAATTTGTTCTTTGCAGGGCAAATTAACGGCACTACAGGATACGAAGAGGCTGCTAGTCAGGGGTTTATAGCCGGAATAAATGCGCATCAGAAGGTAAATGATTTGCATGAACTCATTATGAAACGCTCTGAGTCGTATATTGGTGTATTAATTGATGATTTAGTGACCAAAGGAACCGACGAGCCATATCGAATGTTTACTTCAAGAGCAGAGCATCGCTTATTATTAAGACAAGATAATGCAGATATAAGACTCTCTCCTATTGCACATCAATTAGGCTTAATAAGTGATGAACGCTTAGATATCGTAAATAAAAAAATCGAAAATTCGGACGCAATTGTTGCTTTTAGCAGAAAACAAGGAATAGAAATGAGCGCAGCTAATGACTTGTTAGAAAGTTTAGGGACAGCAACGCTTAATCAAAACGTAAAAATATTTAACTTGCTTAGCAGACCACAAGTCGGAATTGAAGACATCAGAAAAGTAAGCAAGCCTTTTAATGAGCTTTTAAATACTTTCGACAAAGAAACTGTTGAACAAGCCGAAATAAAAATTAAGTATGAAAGCTATTTTGAAAAAGAAAAAGAGATTATAGCTAAAATGCAAAAAATGGAAGACAAAAATATAAATCCTGATTTTGACTATAACAAATTACTTTCGCTCTCTAAAGAAGCTAGAGAAAAATTATTAAAAATAAAACCACGAACTTTAGGACAAGCGTCAAGGATTTCTGGAGTTTCGCCTTCAGATATCTCCGTTTTAATGGTTCATATTACAAAATAGAAATTAAATCGTTGATAATCAATAAATTAAACCAACACATTTGCCGGCTTAATTTTAGACGATTTAACGGCTTTTTTCGTTTTCTTAATGATATAAATTAAAAACAATATAAAATTAAACATAGCCCATCTAAATGCCTAAAAACAGAAGACTAGTTAACAAGAAGTGTTTTTATTCTCTAATTATAATAATTGGTTTAATTTATGGCTGCGCAAGTATGAGAAGTCCTGACGGTGGACCAAGAGATAAAACTCCTCCTGTAGCTTTAAAAATGGAACCAAAAAATATGACAACAAATTTTGTGGGCGATAAGGTTTCCATAGAGTTTGATGAATATTTCAATTTGCAAAGTGAGTTTAAAGAATTTTCGATTTCACCAGAACAAGAAAAACCTCCTTTATTAAAAAAACAACAGAAAAAATTAATCGTTAGTTTTCAAGATAGTTTAGAAAAAAATACAACTTATACACTGAATTTTGGTAACGCTATTGTTGACGTAAACGAAGGTAATATTCTTAAAAACTTCACTTATGTTTTTTCTACAGGTCCAAAATTAGATTCTTTAAGAATTAGTGGTAAAGTAACAAATCCACAATCCGGAAAACCAGAGATAGACGCAACAGTGCTTATTATTCCACTATCACGAGATAGCATATTTGGAAAAAAGAAAGCTTCTATTTATACTTCAACAGATAGTAGTGGAAATTTTAAATTAAACAACTTAAGAGAAGATACGTATAAAATTTATGCGCTAAAAGAAACCGGAGGAGATAAAATATATCAACAAAGTACCGACCAAGTTGCTTTTATCAAAGAGCCAATTGTCCTTAAAAAAAATGTAGATACTATAAACCTAGGCTTATTTAAAGAGCTTCCGACAACATTTAGAATATTAGACAAAAAGTTTAACACCGACGGAAGTATAACATTTGTATTTAATCAACAATTAGTTAAACCTGAAGTATCTGTAATTTTCCCAAAAATAATAAACGAAAATAAAATATTTCAGTTCTCAAAAAATAATGATTCCTTAAAATTATGGCTTAAAGATTTATCTTTTGATTCCGTTAAAATCGCTATTAACAGCGAACAAAAACCGCTAGATACAGTGACATTTACTAGAGATAAAAAAGATACTTATACCCGAACAATACAGCTTACCGATAATTCACAAGGCGGAACAATAAATCCTTTTAAGCCTTATCAATTTTTCTTAAATTTTCCAACTTCAAAAATAGATATTACAAAGATTAAAATTTTAGAAGACTCTATCCCTAGAACCAACTTTACAACAGAAAAAGATAGCTTAGATGTTTTAGCATATTCTATAGTCTATCCTTGGAAAAACAAAAGCACCTACATTATAACCTATGGAGCAGACGCGTTTACAGAACTTTTCGGAACAAAAAATAAGGAGGTTAAAAAGACATTTAAATTAGCCAGTAAAGACGATTATGCTAGTTTAAAGATAAAAGTAGATGTTCCTGAACCGAATAAAAGTTATATCGTTGAGCTTTTAAACGAGAAAAAAATGGTCGTTAGACGAGATATTATTACTAAAAAGGACACTATTTCTTATAATAACTATCTAGCAGGTATATACTTTACCAGGGTTGTTTACGATATAAACAAAAATGGTAAATGGGATACTGGAAATATAAAAGAGCAAACCCAACCAGAAAAAATATGGTATGATACCAAAGAATATTCTATGAAAGCCAATTGGGATAGAGAAGAAATATTAATTATTCCTAAAG
>JAIELS010000055.1 GCA_019752795.1 Sphingobacteriaceae bacterium | reverse complement strand
CTGACTCGTTGTTGCAATTGAGACACACATACACGACTGAGGATTTATTGCTCAACTTGATGGCTTCAATAGGACATTCATGCACTGCAGATACAGTAGCTGCATATCTCTCAAAACAAAGGAGCAGATCTAAATGCTATTAAAGAATTATTGGGGCATGCAAGTTTGGCTGCCACACAAGTTTATACACATAACTCAGTAGAAAGATTAAAAACAATATATAAACAAGCCCATCCAAAGGCATAAAAAAGGAGGAAAAATGAAAATTAGAGTACAGTCGATCCATTTCAACGCAGACAAGAAATTATTAGATTTCATTCAGAAAAAAGTAGATAAGTTAGATCAGTTTTTTGATCAGATTATTGGTGGCGAAGTTTATTTAAAATTAGAGAATGTAGAAGATGAAGCAAACAAAATATCAGAGATAAAATTAATGGTTCCAGGAATGACACTTTTTGCAAAAGAGCAATGTAAATCTTTTGAAGAAGCCACAGATTTAGCAATAGAGTCGTTAAAAAAACAAATAACTAAACATAAAGATAAAACGCGTGCAAAATTAAGTGAGCATAAAGCAATCTTAAATTCAGATGAAGTAGCTGATTATTAAGGTTATATTTTTAGAATAGGTTTAAGAAAGTTTGATAGATTAAAATCTATCAAACTTTTTTTTGAAATATATTTTGTTCGAAGAATTATTTTTGTAGATTTGCATTCCATTTCGGAACAGGCGTTGCTTTAATACAGAAATGGTTAGTTCTTTTAAAAGATTAAAATAAAAAATGTTTGTTCGATAGTGTAAAAAACACAATTTTTTATATATTTGCGCCACATTAAAAAAATATAAAAGCCTCCTTAGCTCAGCTGGTAGAGCAACTGACTTGTAATCAGTAGGTCATTGGTTCGATTCCGATAGGAGGCTCTTTTTATTTTAAGGTATTTATATTTTAGAATAAAAGTTGGGGGGATTCCAGAGCGGCCAAATGGGACAGACTGTAACTCTGTTATCGCAAGATTTCGAAGGTTCGAATCCTTCTCCCCCCACAATCTGATTTTAGATTGACGATATTAAAGAAATTTGTAAGTCATCAATCCTAATTTGATAAGCGGAAGTAGCTCAGTTGGTAGAGCGATAGCCTTCCAAGCTATAGGTCGCGAGTTCGAACCTCGTCTTCCGCTCTTGGAAGTTCATTAGTTGAAATGGCTTTATATTTAGCCAAATGAACAACTGAACTAGTGAGCTAAAAGTATAAGCCGACTTAGCTCAGCGGTAGAGCACTTCCTTGGTAAGGAAGAGGTCATGGGTTCAATTCCCATAGTTGGCTCAAAAAGAATAAAAAGAATGCTTTGTTAAATCTGTTAAATAAACAGAATGAGCAAGGTTTTTTGTATTGAAATTGTATCAAAACAATAAATAAAGTAAAAAAGTTAACCAACTAATAAGTATAAAAAAATGGCAAAAGAAAAATTTGACCGCAGTAAGCCGCACTTAAACATCGGTACTATCGGTCACGTAGACCACGGTAAAACGACCTTAACAGCAGCGATCAGTAAAGTATTATCTGATGCTGGTTTATCTGAGGCGCGTTCATTTGATTCGATTGACTCTGCTCCAGAGGAAAAAGAAAGAGGTATTACTATTAACACGGCTCACGTTGAATATTCAACAGCTAACCGTCACTATGCACACGTAGATTGTCCAGGTCACGCGGATTACGTTAAGAACATGGTAACTGGTGCTGCTCAAATGGATGGAGCTATCATCGTGGTAGCAGCAACAGATGGTCCAATGCCACAAACTCGTGAGCACATTCTATTGGCTCGTCAGGTTGGTGTACCATCTTTAGTTGTTTTCATGAACAAAGTTGATATGGTGGATGATCCAGAATTACTAGAATTAGTAGAGATGGAAGTTCGTGAATTATTATCTTTCTATGAATTCCCTGGTGATGATATTCCTGTAATTCAAGGTTCTGCTTTGGGTGGTTTAAATGGTGATCCAAAATGGGTTGGCAAAATCATGGAATTAATGGATGCTGTAGATAGCTACATTCCAATTCCTCCACGTTTAACAGATCTTCCATTCTTAATGCCTGTTGAAGATGTATTCTCGATCACTGGTCGTGGTACTGTTGCAACTGGTCGTATTGAGCGTGGTGTGATCAACTCTGGAGATCCAGTTGAAATCTTAGGTATGGGTGCTGAGAACTTAAAATCTACAGTAACTGGTGTTGAGATGTTCCGTAAAATTTTAGATTACGGTGAGGCTGGTGATAACGTAGGTTTATTGTTACGTGGTATTGAGAAAACTGATATCCGTCGTGGTATGGTAATCTGTAAACCAGGTTCGGTAACTCCTCATGCTGATTTCAAAGCTGAGATCTATGTATTATCAAAAGCAGAAGGTGGACGTCACACTCCATTCTTTAACAAATACCGTCCACAATTCTATTTCCGTACCACAGATGTAACTGGTGAAATTTCATTAGCTGAAGGAACTGAAATGGTAATGCCAGGTGATAACGTTACAATTTCTGTGAAATTGATTTCTCCTATCGCAATGGAAAAAGGTCTACGTTTCGCAATCCGTGAGGGTGGTAGAACAGTAGGTGCTGGTCAGGTAACTGAAATTTTAAAATAAATTTAAGTCTCGATTTATCGGGGTTTAAGAAAATAAGAAAAGCAAAGTGCTTGAGAAATTACTTAAGTACTTTGCTTTCTAATTACGGGAATAGTTCAACGGTAGAATAGAGGTCTCCAAAACCTTTGATCAGGGTTCGAATCCTTGTTCCCGTGCATAACTAATGAGAAAATATTTAAATAATAAAGAGATATAATTATTTAAAGTTTAATCATTTTAATTTTATAAATATGGCTAGTGTAGTTCAATTTATTAAAGAGTCTTACGAAGAAATGACCCACAAGGTTACTTGGCCTACTTGGGGCGAGTTGCAAAATTCTGCAGTATTGGTTTTAGTTGCTTCATTTATTATTGGAGTGATAATATTTGCAATGGATAAAGGCGCTAATTTTGTTCTGGATACTTTTTATAAATCACTTAATTAATATATACTAATGAGCGATCTTTTAAAATGGTATGTAGTTAGAGCGGTAAGCGGTAAAGAGAAAAAGGTAAAGCAATATATCGATTCTGAAATTAGTCGTTTAGGCTTGTCACATCTTGTTCCTCAAGTATTAATCCCTATGGAGAAATACTACCAAATGAAAGAAGGAAAAAAGATAGCAAAGGAACGTAATTTTTATCCTGGCTATGTTTTAATTGAAGCTACTTTGGATGGTGAATTAGAGCATATTATAAAAGGAGTAAATAGTGTAATTGGGTTTTTAGGCGATAAAGCTGGTAATGCAATTCCTATGCGTCAAGCAGAAGTTAACCGTATTTTAGGTAAGGTTGATGAAATGAGCCAGCAAGGTGAAACAATGAATGTTGCTTATTATGTAGGCGAGAACATTAAAGTAATGGATGGTCCTTTCAACGGTTTTACTGGAGTTATTGAAGAAGTTAACGAAGAGAAGAAAAAATTAAAAGTAATGGTTAAAATCTTTGGACGTAAAACACCATTGGAGCTTAACTACATGCAAGTAGACAAAGAATAAAAATTTATTTTAAAAATATATTTGAGGACTGCAAGATTATTCATATCTTTGCAGTCCTTTTGGTTTAATGTGGAGTTAGTTTAATGTTAAATGAGACAAAATTCTCGATTAACATATCTCAATTCTCATATCTAAGAGGAAAACAAATGTTACATGCTTCCAATATTTAACATTGAGTATTACAATTAACAAATCAGAAAATGGCAAAAGAAGTCGGTGCACTTGTTAAATTACAAATCAAAGGCGGAGCTGCAAACCCATCACCACCAGTAGGACCTGCATTAGGTGCTAAAGGTGTTAATATCATGGAGTTTTGTAAACAATTCAATGCTCGTACCCAAGATAAGCCAGGTAAAGTATTACCCGTTGTAATTACTGTATATGTCGACAAGTCTTTCGAATTTATCATCAAAACCCCTCCTGTGGCAATTCAATTATTGGAAGCTACTAAATTACAGAGTGGTTCTGCTGAGCCCAACCGTAAGAAAGTTGGTTCGGTGACTTGGGATCAAGTTAAGTCAATTGCTGAAGATAAAATGACTGATTTAAATTCATTCACTATCGAATCTGCTATGAGAATGGTAGCAGGTACAGCACGCAGTATGGGAATTACCGTTAGCGGTGATGCACCCTGGACAAATTAATTAACAAAAAACAGTTTACAACAGTGGCGAAATTAACAAAAAATCAAAAACTGGCACACGCTAAACTAGAAATCGGTAAATCGTATTCTTTACAGGATGCGGCTGCTTTGGTAAAAGAGATTACTACAACTAAATTTGATGCATCAGTAGATATTGATGTTTCTTTAGGTGTAGATCCACGTAAAGCCAATCAAATGGTACGTGGTATAGCTACTTTACCTCATGGTACAGGTAAAACTGTACGTGTTTTAGTACTTTGTACTCCTGATAAGGAAGAAGAGGCTAAAGCTGCAGGAGCAGATTTCGTGGGTTTAGACGAATATGTGGCTAAGATTGAAGGTGGTTGGACAGATGTTGACATTATTATCACTACTCCTGCTTGTATGGCAAAAGTAGGTAAACTGGGCCGAGTTTTAGGTCCACGTAACCTTATGCCAAACCCAAAATCAGGTACAGTAACCAACGAAGTTGGTAAAGCTGTAACTGACGTAAAAGGCGGTAAGATTGATTTTAAAGTTGACAAAACTGGTATCATCCATGCTTCAATAGGAAAAGTATCATTCTCAGCAGAGAAAATATATGAAAATGCGTTAGAAGTTCTTCAAACGATTTCAAAATTAAAACCTTCTGCTGCAAAAGGAACTTATTTTAAAAGCATTCACGTGTCTTCTACAATGAGTCCTGGAATTGCAATCGAAACTAAATCAGTAGCGGGGATCTAATTATGAACAGAGAAGAAAAACAAGAAGTAGTTTTAGCTCTACAAGAGAAAATGCAAGAGTATGGCAATTTTTATATTGCTGATACATCAGGCTTATCTGTTGAGAAAGTAAATAACATCCGTCGTAAATGTTTCGAAAGCGGTATCGAAATGAAAGTTGCGAAAAATACATTAATCAAAATTGCGATTGATGGATTAGAAGGCGACTCATCAGAGATATACCCAGCATTAAAAGGTCAATCGGCTTTATTATTTTCTAAAGTAGGTAATGGTCCAGCTAAGCTGATCAAAAGCCTAAGAAAAGGTAAAGAAGAGAAACCAGCGCTTAAAGCTGCTTATATCGATTCAGCAATATTTGTTGGTGATAACCACTTAGATTCATTAGTAAGTCTTAAATCAAGAGAAGAACTTATTGGCGAAATTATTGGTCTATTACAATCTCCAGCTAAAAACGTTGTTTCGGCATTACAATCTGGCGGTGGAAAAATTGCAGGTATTGTTAAAACACTACAAGAAAGAGGTTAACGAACACCATAAGTTCGCAATTAAACAAAATTATTTTTACGTAAATTTTTAAAATCTTAATAAAATGGCAGATTTAAAATCGTTTGCTGAGCAATTAGTAAACTTAACAGTTAAAGAAGTTAACGAATTAGCTCAAATCTTAAAAGACGAGTATGGTATCGAACCAGCTGCTGCGGCAGTTGCAGTTGCAGGTCCTGCTGCTGGTGGCGAAGCTGCTGCAGCTGAAGAAAAATCAACTTTTGATGTTATCTTAAAAGAAGCTGGTGGTCAGAAATTAGCAGTTGTTAAATTGGTAAAAGACTTAACTGGTTTAGGTTTGAAAGAAGCTAAAGACTTAGTTGATGGTGCACCAAAAGAATTAAAAGCTGGTGTTGCTAAAGACGAAGCAGAAGCTTTGAAAAAACAATTAGAAGAAGCTGGAGCTGTAGTTGAAATTAAGTAATCACTTAATATAACGAAAGCTAAGATAAGACTCCGACTTTTTAGTCGGAGTCTATTCCTGTTTATAAACATTTCATCTTGTTTGGTTGGTGATATGTTTGAGGCAAACCAAACAAATAGTTTATTCTTAAACTAAATTAAATTTAGTCCCTTGGCAAATAAAGTCGTAGACCAAAGAGTAAATTTTGCACGTAGTAAGCATATCTTAGATTATCCAGATTTTCTGGATGTGCAGTTGCAATCATTTAGAGAATTTTTTCAGATCGAAACAACTTCTGATAACCGTCATACTGAAGGTTTATTTAAAGTGTTTGCTGAAAATTTCCCAATCACTGATTCTAGAAACATCTTTGTTTTAGAATTTTTAGATTATTTTATTGACCCACCACGTTATGACATTCCAGAATGTATTGATCGTGGGTTAACTTACAGTGTTCCGTTAAAAGCAAAGCTTAAACTTTCTTGTAACGATGCAGAACACGAGGATTTTGAAACTATCATTCAGGATGTATACTTAGGAACCATACCATATATGACTCCTAAAGGTACTTTCGTGATTAATGGAGCAGAACGCGTAATTGTTTCTCAATTACATAGATCTCCAGGTGTGTTCTTCGGCCAAAGCCGTCACACAAATGGAACTAAATTGTACTCTGCCCGTGTGATTCCTTTCAAAGGTTCTTGGATTGAGTTTGCTACAGACGTTAACAACGTGATGTATGCTTACATCGACCGTAAGAAAAAATTCCCGGTTACCACTCTTTTACGTGCTATCGGTTATGATTCTGATAAAGATATCTTAGAACTATTTGATCTTGCTGATGAAGTAAAAGTTAGCAAATCTGGTTTAAAGAAATATATCGGACGTAAACTGGCTGCAAGAGTTTTAAGAAAATGGACTGAAGATTTTGTAGACGAGGATACAGGTGAAGTTGTTTCTATAGATCGTAACGAAGTTATCTTAGATAGGGATACCGTTCTTGAAGACGACCATATCGATATGATCATCGATGCAGGTGTTAAAACTATTATCTTATCTAAAGATGATGGTGCATCTCAAGCTGATTATACTATTATATACAATACTTTACAAAAAGATACTTCAAACTCTGAAAAAGAGGCTGTTGAAAACATCTATCGTGCTTTGCGTAACGCAGAACCACCTGATGAGGAAACTGCTAGAGGTATTATTGAGCGTTTATTCTTCTCAGATAAACGTTATGACCTAGGTGATGTGGGTAGATACCGTATCAACCGTAAGTTAAAAATGGATACTCCTGATCATGTTAAAGTATTAACTAAAGCAGATATTATTGCTATCGTTAAGTACTTGATTAAATTGATCAACTCTAAAGAAGAAGTGGATGATATTGATCACTTGTCTAACCGTCGTGTTCGTACAGTAGGTGAGCAATTATATGCGCAATTCGGTGTTGGTTTAGCTCGTATGGCTAGAACTATCCGTGAGCGTATGAATATTCGTGATAATGAGGTGTTTACACCAACAGATTTGATTAATGCCCGTACTTTGTCGTCGGTTATTAACTCATTCTTTGGTACTAACCAATTATCTCAGTTCATGGATCAAACCAATCCTTTGGCAGAGATTACACACAAACGTCGTTTGTCAGCTTTAGGCCCAGGTGGTTTATCACGTGAGCGTGCTGGTTTCGAGGTTCGTGATGTTCACTATACGCACTATGGTCGTTTGTGTACTATCGAAACTCCAGAAGGACCAAACATTGGTTTGATTTCATCATTATGTGTACACGCTAAAATTAACAATTTAGGTTTTATCGAAACTCCTTATAAAATTGTTGAAAACGGTGTCGTTGCAATGGATAAAGATGTAATCTATCTTTCTGCAGAAGATGAAGATGGTAAAACAATTGCACAAGCTAACGCTGAGTATGATGATAAAGGTAACTTTACAACGAAAAGAGTTAAAGCACGTTACGAAGGCGATTTTCCTATTATTGAGCCTGAGAAATTAGACTTAATGGATATTGCTCCAAATCAAATTACCTCAATCGCAGCTTCATTAATTCCTTTCTTGGAACATGATGATGCGAATAGAGCTTTGATGGGATCGAACATGCAACGTCAGGCTGTACCTTTGTTACGCCCTGAGGCTCCAATTGTTGGTACAGGTTTAGAGGGTCGCGTTGCTCGTGATTCAAGAACTTTGATCAACGCTGAAGGCGAAGGTGTAGTTGAATATGTAGATGCTAATGAAATTATCATTAAATATGTACGTAACGATGGAGATCGTTTAGTTTCATTTGAAGGTGATAGTAAAACATATAAATTAACGAAATTCAAAAAAACCAACCAGAATACTTGTATCAACTTAAAACCAATTGTTAAAAAAGGTGAAAAAGTTACTAAAGGTCAAGTTTTATGTGAGGGTTATGCGACAGAAAATGGTGAGTTGGCGTTAGGAAGAAACTTAAAAGTTGCTTTCATGCCTTGGCAAGGATATAACTTTGAGGATGCGATAGTAATTAACGAACGTATTGTTAGAGATGATATTTTTACCTCATTACACATCGAAGAATTTGAATTAGAAGTACGTGATACAAAACGTGGGGAAGAGGAATTAACACCAGATATTCCTAACGTTTCTGAAGAAGCTACTAAAGATTTAGATGAAAACGGTATTATTCGTGTGGGTGCAGAAGTTAAAGAAGGCGATATTCTAATTGGTAAAATTACACCAAAAGGAGAGTCTGATCCTTCTCCGGAAGAGAAACTACTTCGTGCAATCTTCGGCGATAAAGCTGGTGATGTTAAAGACGCATCGTTAAAAACTCCACCATCAATTAAGGGTGTGGTAATTGACACTAAATTATTCTCAAGAGCAAAGAAAACTACAAAAGCAGAAGAAAAATCAGCGATTGAGAAATTAGATAAAAGATATAATTTAGCTACAGAGAACCTTAAAAATGAATTAGTTGATAAGCTTTTCCAAATTGTAAACGGTAAAACATCTCAAGGTGTATTCAATGTTTATAAAGAAATGTTAATTGCTAAAGGGGCTAAGTTTACACAGAAAATTTTAATGGAGCTCGAATACGCTCATATTAACCCATACAAATGGACAACCGATGATGATAAAAACGATCAGATTAAGTTGTTATTACATAACTATGGTATTCGTGTAAATGAAGAATTAGGTGCTTATAAACGCGATAAATTTGCAATTAGTGTAGGTGATGAGTTACCATCAGGAATTGTTCAAATGGCGAAAGTTTATGTAGCTAAAAAACGTAAATTAAAAGTAGGTGATAAGATGGCTGGTCGTCACGGTAATAAGGGTATTGTTGCTCGTATTGTACGTGATGAAGATATGCCATTCTTAGAAGATGGAACTCCAGTTGATATCGTGTTAAACCCGTTGGGTGTACCTTCACGTATGAACTTGGGTCAAATCTACGAAACCGTATTAGCTTGGGCTGGTAAAGAATTGGGTGTTAAATTTGCTACTCCAATTTTTGATGGTGCTAAATCTGATGAGGTTGAAGAGTGGATTGCTAAAGCAGGTGTACCAGCTTCTGGTAGAACTTACTTATACAATGGTTTAACGGGTGATAAATTTGATCAACCGACAACAGTAGGTATTATTTATATGCTTAAACTGGGTCACATGGTTGATGATAAGATGCACGCTCGTTCTATCGGACCATATTCATTAATTACACAACAACCATTGGGTGGTAAAGCTCAATTTGGTGGTCAGCGTTTTGGTGAGATGGAGGTTTGGGCATTAGAGGCATTCGGTGCAGCTAATATCCTTCAAGAAATCTTAACAGTTAAATCTGATGATGTTATTGGAAGAGCCAAAACTTACGAAGCTATTGTTAAAGGCGAAAACTTACCAACTCCTGGTGTACCAGAATCATTTAATGTATTGGTACATGAGTTACGCGGTTTAGGTTTAGATATTACGTTAGACTAGTTATTTGTTACGGGTTACGGGTTATTGGTTTTAAGACCAGGCCCATAACTCGCAACTCGTAACTCACAACTTTAAAGAAAGAATATGTCTTACAAAAAGGATAATAAATTAAAAAGCAATTTCACCTCGATTACCATTAGCTTGGCATCGCCTGAGAATATCTTAGAGCGTTCTAGCGGTGAGGTGTTAAAACCTGAAACCATTAACTATCGTACTTATAAACCAGAACGTGACGGTTTATTTTGCGAGCGTATTTTTGGTCCAGTAAAAGATTACGAATGTCATTGCGGTAAATATAAACGTATCCGTTATAAAGGTATTGTTTGTGACCGTTGTGGTGTTGAGGTAACTGAAAAGAAAGTACGTAGAGAGCGTATGGGACATATCAACTTGGTAGTTCCTGTTGCACATATCTGGTATTTCCGTTCGCTACCAAACAAAATTGGTTACCTATTAGGTTTGCCTACCAAAAGATTAGATTTGATTATTTACTACGAACGTTATGTAGTAATTCAAGCTGGTTTAATGGCAGATGAAGGTATCAATTATATGGACTTCTTAACAGAAGAAGAGTATTTAGATATTTTAGATAAATTACCTAAAGAAAACCAATATTTAGATGATAAAGACCCTAATAAATTCATCGCCAAAATGGGTGCTGAAGCTTTAGAAGACTTATTAAAACGTATTGATTTAGATACTTTATCATATAACTTACGTCACCAAGCTGCTAACGAAACTTCTCAACAACGTAAAAATGAAGCGTTAAAACGTCTTCAAGTTGTAGAAGCTTTCCGTGGTGCTAGAACTCGTATTGAGAATAACCCAGAATGGATGATTATCAAAATCGTTCCAGTTATTCCACCAGAATTACGTCCTTTAGTTCCTTTAGAAGGTGGTCGTTTTGCAACTTCAGATTTGAACGATTTATATCGTCGTGTAATTATCCGTAACAACCGTTTAAAACGTTTGATCGAGATTAAAGCACCAGAAGTTATTTTACGTAACGAAAAACGTATGTTACAGGAAGCTGTAGATTCGTTGTTCGATAACTCACGTAAAGTAAATGCTGTTAAAACTGAAGGTAACAGAGCATTAAAATCTTTATCAGATATTTTAAAAGGTAAACAAGGTCGTTTCCGTCAAAATTTACTTGGTAAACGTGTAGATTATTCTGCTCGTTCGGTAATTGTTGTAGGACCAAACCTTAAATTACACGAATGCGGTATCCCTAAAGATATGGCTGCAGAGCTTTACAAGCCGTTCATTATTCGTAAGATGATTGAGCGTGGAATTGTAAAAACAGTTAAATCTGCTAAGAAAATTGTTGATAGAAAAGACCCATTAGTTTGGGATATTCTTGAAAATGTATTGAAAGGACATCCAGTGTTACTTAACCGTGCGCCTACGTTGCACAGATTAGGTATTCAGTCTTTCCAACCACGTTTAATTGAAGGAAAAGCTATTCAATTACACCCATTAGTTTGTACTGCATTTAACGCGGATTTTGATGGTGACCAGATGGCGGTGCATTTACCTTTAGGTCATGCAGCAATTTTGGAAGCCCAAGTTCTAATGTTAGCAGCTCACAACATTCTAAACCCTGCAAACGGAACGCCAATTACTGTTCCATCTCAGGATATGGTTTTGGGTCTTTATTATATTACTAAAGGCCGTAGAACTGATGAATCTCGTGTAGTTAAAGGACAAGACCAATCTTTCTATTCTCCGCAAGAAGTTATTATTGCTTACAACGAGAAAATGATTGATTTACATGCTTTTATCAAAGTAAAAGTAAATGTGAAACAAGAAGATGGAACGATTGTAAATAAATTAACTGAAACAACTGTTGGTAGAGTTTTATTCAACCAAATGGTGCCAGAAGAAGTTGGTTATATCAACGAACTATTAACTAAAAAATCTTTAAGAGATATTATTGGTGAAGTAGTTAAAATGACTGGTATGGCTCGTTCTGCTAGATTCTTAGATGATATCAAAGAACTAGGATTTAAGATGGCTTTCCAAGGTGGTTTATCGTTTAATTTACAGGATGTTAACATTCCAGTAGAAAAACACACTTTATTAGAACAAGCAGCTGGTGAGGTTGAAGAGGTAAGAAACAACTATAATATGGGTTTCATTACCAACAACGAACGTTACAATCAAATTATCGATATATGGACACGTATTAACAACCGTTTAACTACGTTTGTGATGAACCAATTATCTTCAGATAATCAAGGTTTCAACTCTGTTTATATGATGCTTGACTCTGGAGCTCGTGGTTCTAAAGAGCAAATTCGTCAGTTAGCAGGTATGCGTGGTTTGATGGCGAAGCCTCAAAAATCAGGTTCTGGAGGTGAGATTATTGAAAATCCAATTTTATCTAACTTTAAAGAAGGATTATCAGTATTAGAATATTTTATTTCTACCCACGGTGCTCGTAAAGGTTTGGCAGATACGGCGTTAAAAACAGCAGATGCTGGTTACTTAACTCGTCGTTTGCATGATGTTGCGCAAGATATGATTGTTAACACTGTTGATTGTGGTACTTTAAGAGGTATGTACACAACTGCGTTAAAGGATCAAGAAGATATTATCGAACCATTATATGACAGAATTTTAGGTCGTATTTCACTACATGATGTATTTAATCCTTTAGACGGTAAATTATTAGTAGGTGCAGGTGAAGATATTTCTGAAGAGATTGCAAAAACAATTGAAGAGTCTCCATTAGATGGTATTGAAATTCGTTCGGTATTAACTTGCGAAAATAAAAGAGGTGTTTGTTCATTGTGTTATGGACGTAACTTAGCTTCTGGTAAACGTGTTCAAAAAGGTGAGGCTGTAGGTGTAATTGCTGCACAGTCTATCGGTGAGCCGGGTACACAGTTAACATTACGTACTTTCCACGTGGGTGGTACTGCATCAAATATTGCTGCAGAATCTCAAATCAATGCTAAATTTGATGGCGTTATAGAATTTGAAAACTTACGTACAGTACCAACAACAACAGAAGAAGGTGTGGTTGATATCGTATTAGGTCGTTCAGGTGAGTTTAAAATTACTGAACCAGGTACTGGTAAAGTGATTGTAACTAATAACGTTCCTTATGGTGCATTCTTATACGTTAAAGAGGGAGATAAAATCTCTAAAGGAGATAAGATTTGTTCATGGGATCCATATAACGCTGTTATTATCTCGGAATTTGCAGGTAAAATTCAATTTGATGCAATTGTAGAAGGTGTTACTTTCCGTGAGGAGTCTGACGAGCAGACTGGTCACCGTGAGAAAGTAATTATCGATACACGTGATAAAACGAAAAATCCAGCTATTCAAGTAGTAGATAAAAAAGGCGAACTAATCAGAAATTATAATATTCCAGTTGGTGCACACATTGCTATTGAAGAAGGCGATGCAGTTCAAACAGGACAGATTTTAGTTAAAATACCTCGTGCAACAGGTAAAACAAGAGATATTACGGGTGGTTTACCACGTGTAACTGAGTTGTTTGAAGCACGTAATCCATCTAATCCAGCAGTAGTAACTGAAATTGATGGTGTGGTAACTTTAGGTGGCGTTAAACGTGGTAATCGTGAAATGACTATCGAAAGTAAAGATGGTGAAGTTAAAAAATACCTAGTTCCATTATCTAAACACATTTTAGTACAAGATAATGACTTTGTGAAAGCAGGTATGCCATTATCTGATGGATCAATTTCTCCTGCTGATATTTTAGCAATTAAAGGCCCAGCGGCTGTACAAGAATATTTAGTAAATGGTATCCAAGAGGTATATCGTTTACAAGGTGTGAAAATTAACGATAAACACTTTGAAGTAATTGTACACCAAATGATGCAGAAAGTACATATCGAAGATCCTGGTGATACCAGTTTCTTAGAGAATAATTCTGTTGATAGATGGGACTTTATGGTTGAGAATGATGAAATCTATGACAAAAAAGTTGTAATAGATGCAGGTGATTCTGAAACAGTAAAACCAGGTCAAATTCTTTCTTTACGTAAATTAAGAGATGAAAATTCTCAATTAAAACGTAAAGATTTGAAACAAATTGAAGTACGTGATGCACAACCTGCAACTGCGAGTTCAATTTTACAAGGTATTACTAGAGCATCTTTGGGTACCAAATCATTTATCTCAGCAGCATCATTCCAGGAAACTACTAAAGTACTGAATGAAGCAGCTATTGCGGGTAAACGTGACCATATGTTAGGCTTAAAAGAAAACGTTATTGTTGGTCACTTGATTCCTTCAGGTACTGGTGTGCGTGGCTACGAGCGTATCATAGTTGGTTCTCAAGAAGAATACGATAAATTATTAGCTTCTAAACAAGAAGAAGTTGAAGCTTAATTTAGCATAATATATGCAGCAATGCGTATGTAAATATTTAATCCCTAGTGTTCATTCGCTAGGGATTTTTTTGTTCTTTATTTTTGTTTGTATAACGATGTATTTTTATATTTTTGAGTAATTATGGAAGAACAACAAAACGATAACCAATTAAATATAGAATTATCTGAAGAAATTGCTGAAGGCATTTTTTCTAACTTAGCTATTATCACACATTCAAATACAGAGTTTGTGTTAGATTTTATTAGAGTAATGCCAGGCTTGCCAAAGGCGAAAGTAAAATCTAGAATTATATTGACACCAGAGCATGCTAAAAGATTACTTTTTGCTATGCAAGATAATATAGAAAAATTTGAGATGGCTAATGGTAAAATAAAAAGTCAAGAAGAGCCTGCTGGTTTTCCTATGAATTTTGGTGGACCAACAGCACAAGCATAAAAAAATATAGGCTTAAGTTATGAGTTAAAGGTTTGAATGTCTAAACTTTTAACTCATTTTCTATATAATCAGTAATTTCATCAATTTGATTAGGCTCAAACCAAATTGTGCTTTTATCCCTTCTAAACCAGGTTAATTGGCGTTTTGCAAAGCGACGGGTATTTTGTTTAATCATTGCAACTGCAGACGGTAAATCTGTAAGTCCATCTAAATAGTTGAATAATTCTGAATAACCAACCGTGTTTAGTGCATTGTATTGGCGAAGAGGAAGAAGAGACTTAACTTCCGCTAATAAACCGGCTTCCATCATTAAATCTACACGATGATTTATACGCTGGTAAAGTAGGGCTCTATCAGTATTTAATCCGATTTTTATGATTTTAAAAGCTCTTTCTTTTTTATTTGCTGTTAGCAATGAGCTTAATTTCCGACCAGTAGAAAGTACAATCTCTAAACCTCTAATCATTCTTTGTGGATTCGCTTGATCTACTTTAGCATAATATTCTGGGTCCAATTCTTCTAATTGATTTTTGATAGATTCAATTCCCTCATCTTCCAGTTTTTTATTCAATTGTTCTCGAATATTTAAATCTATTTCAGGTAAATCATCCAAGCCATTACATATTGCGTCAATATATAAGCCAGAACCACCAACCATAATTAAAATATCTTGCTTTTTGAACAGATCACTAATTAACTCTAACGCCTCCACTTCAAAATCACCAGTACTAAATAGCGTTTTTACGGTATGAGAATTAATGAAATGATGTGGTGCCTGAGCTAGCTCTTCTGCCGAAGGTTTAGCTGTACCGATATGCATTTCTTTAAAAAATTGACGTGAATCGGCAGATATAATTTCGCTTTGATAAAGTTGCGCTAACTGGATAGCTAATGCAGTTTTACCAATTGCTGTTGGCCCAACTACTACAACAAGTGTCTTTTGTGGCATTAGCAATTTAAATTTTAGATATTGTTATTTGTGATCTATAAAATAGATTTTTCTCCTCGTTCCTCGTTCGAAATGACGGTAGAATTAATAATCTTCTTCTTTACCGCTTCCATACTCTTCATCGGCAAAGTCATCTCCATCTGCAAAATCATCTTTTTCTTCTTCCTCAGAATCTTCATCAACTTCCTCAGCCATAATCCCTCTACCACCCATTGCTTCTAATTCTTCGGTGTCTTCCGGTACGAAATCTATTTCATTTAAGAAATCGAAATCTGTAGAAGTTGGTGCACTACTAACTGCAAAGCCTCCTATATTATTTTTTTCAATAATTTTAGGTGCTTCACCTGTACTTTTAAATAAATGTGGATAATCAATTTTAGGATCATTTTCTAAAATGATTTTGATCAGTTCAACATGAAAATCGAACGGACGTTCAAAATTATAGATATAATAAAATTTTTGATGTGGGTCTTCAATAAAATTGCTCAATTTCGAGTTCTCCATTAAAGCCACACCGTTATTAATTTTACGATCGTTTGGTAAAATTGCAATTTCATCTCCTTTAATCCAGTTATCTGTACTTACATAAAATGATGATGATTTATCTGCATTGTATCCAGTTGAGCGATGGATTGCTCTATGTAAATCTTCAAAGGTTTGGTTAGTTTTGATATCGATTTCTCTAGTAACCTCATCGAAATCTTCAAAAGAAATTTTAAATCTATAAATTGCCATTGCGCTGTTCTGTTTCTATCTGTAAAATTAAGAAATAAAAGATAATTTTTTGTTTAGAATTTATTTTGTGACTTGATTTAAGCCTAATTGATTGGCTTTGTTGAGCATAAAGTTAAAAGCTTCTTGGTAGCTATTTGTAATTTCGCCTTCTAATATTGCTTCACGAATAGCATTTTTTAATATTCCAACTTCTTTACCTGCAGTTAATCCAAATGTTTCCATAATATCATTACCAGAAATTGGAGGTTGCCAGTTGCGTAATTGATCGCGTTCTTCAACATCTTTTAATTTTTGCTTAACAAGTTCAAAATTGTTGCGGTATTTTTTTACTTTATATTCATTTTTAGTAGTCACATCTGCATTGCACAAAAGCATCAAGCTTTCTATTTCTTCTCCAGCCTCAAAAAGTAAACGTCTAACCGCAGAGTCTGTTACTTTTTCTTGTGCCAATACAATTGGACGTAAGTGCAACTGTACTAGTTTTTGCACATATTTCATTTTCTCATTTAAGGGGAGTTTCATTTGTGCGAAGATTTGAGGTACCATTCTAGCACCTTTATCTTCATGACCATGAAATGTCCAGCCATGCCCTTCTTCAAATCTTTTTGTTGCAGGTTTAGCTATGTCGTGTAAAATTGCTGCCCAACGTAACCATAAATCGTCAGTGGTTAAGCAGATATTGTCTAATACTTGTAGCGTATGATAAAAGTTGTCTTTATGTCCTTTTCCCTTAATGATTTCTACTCCATGCAAGTTTGCCATTTGAGGAAAAATAAGGTGTAAAAGCCCTGTGTCAAATAAATATTTAAAGCCAATTGAAGGTGTTTTAGCTAAAATAATTTTATTCAACTCGTCTGTAATTCTTTCTTTAGAAACAATGGTAATCCTATCTTTTTGTGATTTTATTGCCGTTAAGGCAAGCTCATCTATGCTAAAGTTTAATTGTGTAGCAAAGCGGATGGCACGCATCATTCGAAGCGGATCATCAGAAAATGTAATTAGAGGATCTAATGGTGTTCTAATTAGTTTTTCTTCTAAATCTGCCATCCCATTAAAAGGGTCGAGAAGTTCACCGTAATTTGATGAGTTTAACGATATTGCAAATGCATTAATTGTAAAATCTCTGCGTTGTTGATCGTCTTCTAAAGTGCCATTTTCTACAATTGGTTTGCGAGAATTAGAGCGATATGATTCTTTTCTTGCGCCAACAAATTCAATTTCTAAATCATGATATTTAAGCATTGCTGTTCCAAAATTTTTGAAAACAGCAACTTTTGTTTTTAAAATCAATCCAACTTTTTCGGCAAAATCAATCCCATTTCCTAAAACTACAATATCGATGTCTTTAGAAGTACGATTTAAAAATAAATCACGTACAAAACCACCAATTACATACGCTTCTGTTTTTGTTTCTTCAGCTATTCTGGCTAAAGTTTTAAATATTGGGTTTTGTAGATATTGTTGCATATTATTTAATCGTCATGCTTTGTTATTTCAGCATTTATTGTGAAAAAAAACTGAAATTAATTCGATAGCTATCGAATCAGGATGACAATCTGTTTTAAAATTTTTACAAAAATAGTAAATTACTTACGTATAAACTCAAATTGACCAGACGGACCTAATTTAATAATAGTAGATGGTTTTTTAGCGGTTCTGTTCTCTTGTTCAAAGTTTACAACATAATCTACAGTGTTGATAATTTCTGGGCCAATTTCATCAAAAAAAAGAGGAGTTGGTTGACCACTTAAATTTGCGGAAGTAGATACAATTGGTTTGCGAAAACGTTGTAATAATTGTTCGCAAAAATCATGTTTTACAATTCTAATACCTACAGAACCATCAGCATTGATTACGCTTTTAGCTAAGTTTTTAGCTCCGGAGAAAACAATAGTCATTGGGTTTTCTGCATATTCAATAAGTTCATAAGCAACATCAGGAATTTCCGAAACGTAGCTTTGTAAATTATTCTCATTTGCTAAAAGTACAATTAAGCTTTTGTCTGTTGCTCTACCTTTAATAGTATTTATCTTTGAAACTGCATCTTCATTTGTGGCATCGCAACCCAATCCCCAAACGGTATCAGTTGGGTAAAGGATAATTCCTCCATTTTTTAAAACCTCTAAAGCTTTGTTTACTTCTTCTCTAAGCATTTTATTTAAGTTTGGGTATAAACTCTTTCCAAAATTCTGGTTCGTGTTTTAATGGTGCATGACAACCAAATGGAAGGGTTTTATTTAAATATTTATAAGCAATTGATGGTTGAAACTCTATGGCAAAATGCATGGCTTCTTCCCATTTAGGAACTTTATATTCTGTTAAAATTAGCGGAGCTTCTAAAGACCAAAAAATATCCTCATTAAAATCGCAGCCTTCTGAATTTAAATACTTATCTAGTAGTTTTTGTGGCGTGATTGATAATAGTTTTAAAGCAGTTTTAATGTTTCTCAAGGATAAACCTCCATTACCTACTTTATTATAACGGGAACAGTATACGGTGTTTGATTTGAAAGATTGTTTAGTTTTTTCAATAAAACTTAATATTGAACCTTTATTTAATTTGTCAGGTCTAAACCAGGGCGCACCTATGTAATCATAATTTCTCTCACACCAATAGTCAAGTTCATTTTTAAACAAATAAACATCGGGTTGGTGAATGAGCATATACTCGAAAAGACTAAACGCGGCATAAAAATCTTTAGATAATAACAGCTTGTTATAACCGTTAATACTTTCGAAGTAGGGTTTTGGAAATCTTTTTACTTCTAACATTTCAAGTTGTCTAAAATATTGATCGATAATTAATCCCTCAGGCGCAATAATAATTTGTTTATGACCTTTAGTTTTATCTAAGCCATTCTCTAAAAAAGATAATTCTAACTCATTCAGGCTTCTATATATCGGAAATATAACTACGCAATTGCTCATTTAGCCTTCAAATTTAAATAGCAATTCATTAATTGATTACTTATTATTTCATTATTGAAACGTTGAACAAATTCTGTGCCTTTAGACTTCATCAGTTGTTGTAAATCTTCGTCTCCCAAAACATCATTAATTGATTTAGCTAATGCATCATCCTCATTTGGAGATATATAAATGCTATTTGATCCACCAGCTTCTTCTAAACAACTGCCAGTTGCTGCAATAACAGGAACATTACTATATAATGCTTCAATTATTGGTATGCCAAATCCTTCATATTTAGAAGGATAGATAAAAATACTAGCCATTTGATATATACTTGGTAAATCTGAAAAAGGAATGTCTTTTAAGAAAATCACACGATTTTCTAATCCTAAATTAGTGATTTCTTTTTTAATTAACTTGATATAAGCAGTTTCCTTACCGATGACAACTAGCGGATAATTTTCGGCTACCTTAGGCAAGGCTTTTATAATTAGTAATAAATTTTTTCTGTGCTCTATTGTGCCTACATGAAGCAAGTATTTTTCTGGTAACAGATATCTTTCTCTTGTTTTTTCTTTTTCTTCAGTGGTTAAAAGTGTTTTAAAACTATCATCACAGCTTTGATAAATAACATCGATTTTTGCTGGGTCAATATGATATAAGTCTATAATATCTTTTTTTGTTTGTTCGCTAATTGCTATAATTCTGTCGGCGTTATTACAAGCGTATTTGCTTTTAAACTTGTAAATTAATCGATCAATAAGCTTATAGTATTTTGGTATTCTAAGAAATATTAAATCATGTATGGTAACAATGCTTTTAATTTTGGTTTGCTGTATTCCGAATGGAATTTCATGACTTAGGCCATGAAACAAATCGATTTTATCTTTTTTGAGCTGATTTATGATAGCAAAACTTCTCCAAAAGAGTTTAGCTTTTCCTTCAGTTGGAAGCTCTAAATGTACATTAGGCAACGAAAAAAGAGGTAATTTTTCAATTTTACTTTTAATCTTTGGTGTATAAATAAAATATTGATTTGCAGAATAATCCTTAGCCAAATGGGAAATTAAAGAGCGACTATAATTTCCTAATCCAGTAAGGTTGTTTGCAGCACGTTTACCGTCGTAACCTATTCTCATCGGAAAGTCCAAGGGGGAAAGCGCTAAGCTTGCTTGACTTAGCTTGGCACTTTCAGTTGTGGTAGTTTGCTTGTTTCTGCTTTCTACTTTCACCTTTTTAATTAAACAGCTACATTGTTTTCTCTCAATGCGTCATTAAGAGAGGTTTTTTTATCTGTTGATTCTTTACGTTTACCAATAATTAAAGCGCATGGTACTTGGAACTCCCCAGCAGGGAATTTTTTAGTGTATGAGCCAGGAATAACTACAGAGCGAGAAGGTACAATTCCTTTATATTCAATCGGAGTAGAACCAGTTACATCTATAATTTTAGTTGATGCGGTAAGTACTACATTTGCACCTAAAACGGCTTCTCTTTCTACCTTAACGCCTTCTACAACTATTGCTCTAGAGCCTAAAAAACAATCATCCTCTATAATAACTGGAGCAGCTTGAACAGGTTCTAAAACACCACCAATACCAACTCCACCACTTAAATGTACACGTTTCCCAATTTGGGCACAAGAGCCTACAGTTGCCCAGGTATCAATCATTGTACCTTCATCTACGTAAGCGCCAATATTTACATAAGAAGGCATCATAATTACACCTTTAGCTAAAAAAGAACCATAACGAGCACTTGCCATAGGTACAACACGTACACCTGTTTCAGCGTAGTCGGTTTTTAAATCCATCTTATCATGATAAACGAAAGGACCGACCTTAATTTCGTTCATTTTTTTAATCGGAAAATATAAAATCACGGCTTTTTTAATCCACTCATTAATTCCCCAAGTATTTAAAACAGGCTCAGCTACGCGAATTTCACCCTTATCTAATTTTAAAATTACAGTTTCAATAGCTTCACAATAGTTACTATATGCTAATAAGGATCTATCTTCCCATGCTGCTTCTATTAGATTTTTTAATTTTTCAATCATGATGTTTCAAATTTTTTACAAAATAAATCAATTTTATGTATTGCGCATTGTTTTTATTCAATTAAATATTGTTATCTATATAAACTAACAAGAGTTTTAATATTTTTGTTTGTGAATGGATTAATGTTTATGGCAGAGCAAGAGAAATTAAGAATTGATAAATACCTTTGGGCAATTAGGTTGTTTAAAACAAGAAGTTTGGCTACGGATGCTTGTAAAGCTGGTAGAATAAAGCTCAATGGTCAGAATTTAAAACCTTCTGCAATTGTAAAAATTGGCGAAGTTTACCAAGTATCTAAAGGTATTGAAAAGAAAGTAATAGAGGTTGTAGAACTTTTAAACAACAGGGTTGAAGCTAAAATTGCAGTTACTAAATACAAAGATCTTACGCCTGAAGAAGAAACTCATGCTTTTAAATCTGTGTTTCATGCACCTAGTTTAAAACGAGATAGGGGTGCAGGCAGACCTACAAAGAAAGACAGAAGAGAAACTGATGATTTAATTGGAGGGATGTTTGAATAAAGTCGGAAAATTCTTAGTCGTAAAGCTAGAAGATAACATGCTCAAGAAAACGTTAAAAGAAATTTTGAAAAATTATTACTCTGACTTTCGGACTTCCCGACTTTCGGATTCTAAAATCCTCATCCGATAAGCCATCATTGCCGTTTTTCCTAGTTTTTTAATTAATTGATAATTTGCAATAGCACCAACTGCTGCACCAACAACGGGTAGTAATTGTGCCATTTTAGCTAAATCGATATAATCTCTGTATTCTTGTTGAAAAGTTTGCCAATCGAAATTATCCGCATTTTCTGGTAAAATTATAAGTTTTTTATTCCAATTTTCCATTTGTAGAAATACATTTTGTGCGCCTAATTTGCTAGAAAATGTTAGTTGAAATATGTGAAGGATGTATAATCTTTCCCGATAATCTTTCACGTCATATCCATAAAGATTTGCTATTTCAAAAAGCATTTTGATTTTTATTCCAATCAGGATTGGAAAATCAGCCATGCTCATTAAAAACCCACCTGCTCCAGTAACACCACCTTCAGCTGCTCCAGTTTTACTATAACTATCTATTTTTGCCTTTACCAAAGCTTCTCTATGTAAAAGCGTTAAGTCTTGGGAAGGTATTGTTGATGTGGTATACTTTGATCCAAGTAAAACAGCTTTAACCATTTGCTTAATAGTTGCCGTAATTGCATGATGTACTTTATTAGGAATATAGCTGTTTAATTTAGCCTGAAATTTAGTTGTTAAATTACTTAACATTGATGGCTTTTTCTTTAACTCCATCTTCCAAAAATCTAATTCGTAAATTACTTGTTCTTCGTATTTATTCATGTTTATTTTAGTTCAAAAAAAATGCCCCGAATTTCGGAGCACTTAAGTTTTTATATCATTCTCTAAAACAGAGAAGATTATTTTTTATCTTTTGTATAAGCCTGATTTAAACCTACGATTACAGCATTAGTAACATCTAAACTTTCATCGGCAAATAAAATCGCACTATTACCTTTAGAATAAGTTAATACCATTTTATACCCTTTTGTTTTTGCATAAGTTTTTAAATATTCTGCTACTTTATCATAAAGTAATTCTTGTTCTTTAGCTTGTTCGTTTTGTAGAGCGCTACCAGCATTTTGTTGGTATGCTTGCAGTTCTTGTTGCTTACGTGATAATCTTTGCTCTGTAGCAGCTCTTTGGTCTGCTGCTAAGGTATTTTGTTGAGCTTGATATTGTTGTACTTCACGTTGGAAAGCTTGTTGTTTCGCTACTAAATCAGCTTCGGCAGCTTTGCCTTTGGTTTCTATTTTGGTTTTTAAATCTTTAAAGTACTCATATTTAGTTAACAATGAATCTGAGTTAACATATACAATTTTTTCGTCAGCAGAAACTGTGGAAGCTGTTTTGTCAGCAGAAGAATCAGTCTTTGCATCTTTATTTCCGCATGCACTAAGTACCGAGACTAATGCTATAGCAGTAGTTAAACTGCCTAATTTTAATTTAGTTATTTTCATTATATTTTTCTTTATTTTTTATTGTTTTTGCAGTTTTTTAAGCTCAAAATTAATCTGCCAAAAACAGCTATTTTTAAATATATTTTAGCAAATATAAAAATCAAATCCGAGTATCCTAAAATTCAACAATTTTTAATCGATTTTAATGTATTTCTAACAACCAAATAGTTATCCACAATATGTTTAAAGTGGTAAAAAATGGTTATTTTTGATTCTTTAAGTATTTAATAAAATTATGAGCGAAGAAAAAGATCCAAAGTCAAATTATTCGGCAGATAATATACAGGTTTTAGAAGGTTTAGAGGCTGTTCGTAAGCGTCCTTCGATGTATATTGGAGATACAGGCGTTAAAGGTCTGCACCATTTGGTTTATGAGGTTGTAGATAATTCGATTGATGAAGCTTTAGCTGGTCATGCAGATACAATTATTGTAAATATTTTAGCAGATAACTCAATTAGAGTTGAAGATAATGGTCGTGGTATTCCCACAGGAATAAATACAAAAGAAAATAAATCGGCTTTAGAAATTGTAATGACCGTTTTACATGCCGGTGGTAAATTTGATAAAGATACTTACAAAGTTTCTGGTGGTTTGCATGGTGTTGGTGTAAGTTGTGTAAACGCATTATCTACAGATTTAAAAGCAGAAGTGCATCGCGAAGGTAAAATCTGGGTTCAGGAATATAAAATTGGTGTTCCGCAATATGATGTTAAAGAAGTTGGTACTACCGATAAACGTGGTACAATTGTAACTTTTAAGCCAGACAATACTATTTTTACTCAAACTACTGAGTATAAATATGATACTTTAGCTTCTCGTTTACGTGAGTTAGCTTTTTTGAATAAAGGAATTACTTTAACACTTACAGACGAACGCGATCCACAAGAAGATGGTTCGTTTTTAACAGAAACCTTTCATTCTGAAGGTGGTTTAAGAGAATTTGTTAAGTTTTTAGATGGAACACGTGCATCTTTCTTGCCTGATCCAATTTATATTGATGGTATAAAAAATGGTGTTCCAGTTGAATTGGCTTTTCAATACAACGATAGCTATTCAGAAAATGTTCACTCGTATGTAAATAACATTAACACACACGAAGGAGGTACGCATATTGCCGGTTTCCGTAGAGGTTTAACGCGTACTTTAAAAAGTTATGCAGATAAATCGGGTTTGTTAAAGAACCTAAAAATGGAAATTACTGGAGACGACTTTAGAGAAGGTTTAACAGCAGTAGTTTCTGTAAAAGTACAAGAGCCACAGTTTGAAGGACAAACCAAAACCAAACTGGGTAATACAGAGGTGATGGGGGCAGTAGATATTGCTGTAGGTGAAGCATTGGGAGCTTATTTGGAAGAACATCCAAAAGAAGCTAAAATGATTGTGAATAAAGTGGTTTTGGCTGCCACTGCTCGTGCTGCTGCTCGTAAAGCTCGCGAAATGGTACAACGTAAAAGTGTAATGGGTGGTTCTGGTTTACCAGGAAAACTTGCCGATTGCTCTGATAGTGATCCAGAAAAATGCGAGTTATACTTGGTCGAGGGTGACTCGGCAGGTGGTACTGCTAAACAAGGTCGTGATCGTAATTTTCAAGCTATTCTTCCGCTTAAGGGTAAAATCTTAAATGTAGAAAAAGCGATGGAGCATAAGATTTACGAAAACGATGAGATTAAAAATATGTTTACTGCCTTAGGTGTAAGTATAGGTACGCCAGAAGATGACAAAGCATTAAATATGGATAAACTCCGTTACCATAAAATTGTGATTATGACGGATGCTGATATCGACGGGTCGCACATTACCACGTTGATTTTAACTTTCTTTTATCGTTATATGAGAGCTTTAATTGAGGCTGGTTATGTTTATATTGCTGCGCCACCACTTTATCAAGTTAAAAAAGGTAAAGATTTTGAATATTGCTGGAATGATGTGCAACGCGATCAAGCCGTACAACGCTTAAAAGGCGCAGGTAAAGAGGAAAGTGTTCATATTCAACGCTACAAAGGTTTGGGTGAGATGAATGCAGAACAGTTATGGGAAACTACATTAGATCCTGCTAAGCGTACTTTATTAAGAGCTACAATTGAAAATGCTGCAGAATGCGATCATACTTTCTCTATGTTAATGGGCGATGAAGTTGCGCCACGTAGGGAATTTATTGAACGAAATGCGAAATATGCGAAAATAGATGCTTAACCATCTACTAAAGCAA
>JAIELS010000038.1 GCA_019752795.1 Sphingobacteriaceae bacterium | reverse complement strand
TTTATGTGAGTATCGCGACAAAACCAAACAAGAAATAGGACTGTTTACCGTGTCATCCCTGCCTGTGCGGGAATAACATCGTTTTTGCAGCTATGTTTATTCATTTGGATCTAATTTCTTTTTGCGCTTCCAAATATACTCTTCTCTTGTGGGTTTTCTGCCGAAGTAATTTCTTTCTTAAAAATAATTTCGGCTGCTCCTTTAGCGCCCATAACCGCAATTTCGGCGGTTGGCCAAGCGTAATTCATGTCGGCACCAATATGTTTAGAGTTCATTACATCGTATGCACCGCCGTAGGCTTTACGAGTAATAACTGTAATTCTTGGAACTGTAGCTTCACTAAATGCATACAATAATTTTGCACCATTGGTAATAATCCCATTCCATTCTTGATCTGTTCCTGGCAAGAAACCTGGCACATCCTCTAAAACTAAAAGTGGAATATTGAAGCAATCGCAAAAACGAACAAAACGTGCAGCTTTTGTAGAAGAGTTACTGTCTAAAACACCAGCCAAATAAGCAGGTTGATTGGCTACTATACCGATACTTCTTCCAGCTAAACGAGCAAAACCTACAACAATATTTTCTGCATAATCTTTGTGAACTTCAAAAAAGCTATCTGTATCAGCAAGGGCTGAAATTACATCACGAATATCATAAGGCTGAGAAGAAATTTCAGGTAATAGGGTGTTTAATGCTTCACGACTTTCCTCGCCCATTTCGTAAGGTAAATTTGCAGGAGTTTCTTCACAGTTTTGTGGTACATAACTCAGTAGCTTTTTAACATGACTAATTGCTTCTAACTCGTTTGCACAAGCGAAATGGGTAACGCCAGATTTAGTTGCATGTGTGGTTGCTCCACCTAATTCTTCAGAAGTTACTTCTTCATGTGTAACTGTTTTTACCACATTAGGACCAGTTACAAACATATAAGAAGTGTTTTCTACCATAAGAATGAAATCTGTAATTGCAGGCGAATAAACTGCGCCACCTGCACAAGGACCCATTATGGCAGAAAATTGAGGGATAACTCCAGAAGCTTGCACATTGCGATAAAAAATATCAGCATAACCTCCAAGAGAAACTACCCCTTCTTGAATTCTAGCGCCACCACTATCATTTAAACCGATTAAAGGAGCGCCATTCTTCATAGCCATTTCCATTATTTTGCAAATTTTCTCCGCATGTGTTTCAGAAAGAGAACCACCAAAAACTGTAAAATCTTGAGAAAAAACATATGTTAATCTTCCGTTTATGGTTCCATAACCTGTCACAACACCATCACCTAGATATTGCTCTTTTTCCATGCCGAAGTCTGTACTGCGATGGGTAACTAGCATGCCTATTTCTTCAAAACTTCCTTCATCCATTAAGAAATGGATACGTTCTCGAGCCGTTAATTTGCCCTTTTTATGTTGACTATCAATACGTGCTTGTCCGCCACCCAAATGTGCTTTTTGTATTTTTAGTTGTAAGCTGTCAATCTTATTTTTCATGTTTTACGTTATGTTGTTTGCTTTTTTATTGATTTAAAAATATAAAAAGCAGTAATAGTAAATAATATGCCAATTAATACTGGTATAAACCAAGGGTTAATTTCTTTCTCGTTTTTTACGGAAACATTAATCGTGAGTAAAGTTATAGTTATAAAAATGAGTATAACAACAAATTTTAAAATTCGCAACATTCGGGTAGCGGATTGATATTGTGTTAAAGCATTTTCTGGAGTGATTTCCACTAAGTAATTAAAAATATGCGGGAATTTATTCAAGATTGTTATACCGAAAAAAATTACTGTACCTATTATTGGTAAAAGAAAAAGTTCGTTCTTATCTCCATATCCATCAACCTTGCCCATGGCGTTAAAATGAATAGGAATAGTATGTGGTAAAACGTTGAAGAAATAAATAATTAATATCCACAGTAAACCTACAGCAAACCAACTGATTGCTTCAATTACAATATCAATCGTATTTAGTTTGAGTTTTAAAATAGGTCTTTTATTCATTCTTTATCATTAGTTGATGCAGTTAAATTACATTTTATCTGTTATTATTGTACATGTTAATCTAATTTTTTACAATTATTGATAAATAATTTAAGTGTCAAAATTTTATGTAAAAATTGATTTTTATTGATAATTTATAGTCTTTTTAAACATTTTACAATTATTTTTGTTCCATAAAGAACAGCTAAACCTATATGTTTATAAGAAAATACCGTTTGTTTATTGTAATTGCCTTCTTAGGTATTTTTGCATCAAAGATGGTAATTTCAGGCGCTCCAATAATTTTCTCTGCTTTAGATAAGGGCTTAATGAATGCCGTTATTATGCAACTCGAAGTTGAGCAGAATGGAGAAGATTCTCAAAAGATGAAAGTTAAGCTTACAGATCAGAAGCTCTTTTCACATCGATTTGATTTAACTAATTTGAACATTGATTTAGATTGTGGAGTTTCAAATAGTTTTATAGAACATTCAGGTAGATATGTAGATCCATATCATCCATCTGTACCAACACCGCCTCCTAACTTTTCATAATTTTTCTTTTATCTTCTATTTTCTGCATTATTTTTTGCGGAATAGCATTCTATTAAAAAAATTATAAAATTTAACATTAAAGTTATGAGAAATCAACAATCGAACTCAAGTAGGTTCGATGTGAAAAAATACATATTAAAAAAGAATTTAAAGAAGGATTTACCATCGAGTATAGTCGTCTTTTTAGTGGCGTTACCATTATGTTTGGGTATTGCTTTGGCATCTGGTGCACCATTATTTGCAGGTCTAATTACAGGTATTGTTGGAGGTATAGTAGTTGCATCTTTTAGTGGTTCTCAGTTAAGCGTAAGTGGTCCTGCAGCTGGTTTAACAGTTATTGTCCTCAATTCAATTACTGATTTAGGCAGTTATCAGATTTTTTTAGTTGCGGTTGTAATGGCTGGTATTATGCAAATAATATTAGGAATAATTAAAGCCGGAACAATTGGTAATTATTTTCCCTCAAGTGTAATTGAGGGGATGCTAGCAGCAATTGGGATCACTTTAATTTTAAAACAATTACCTCACGCACTAGGAGTAGATACAGATTTTTTTGGTGATGAAGGTTTCTTTCAACAGGATCAGGAAAATACTTTTTCTGCAATTTTTAATGCCGCAAGTCATTTAAGTATTGCCGCTTTAGTCATCAGTGTTTTATCAATTGCTGTTTTGATTTTATGGCCAAAATTTAAAAAAATAAACGTAGTGCCAGCACCATTAGTAGTTGTTATAATAGGCGTTATTGGTGCGTTCTTATTTAGCAACGGTGCTGAAGCATTGCGTAATGATCAATTAGTTACAATTCCTGTTGTTTCTAATGCATCAGAATTTTTTGGATTATTTACTATGCCAGATTTTTCTGCATTAACAAATCCGAAAGTTTATATGGTTGCAATTACTATAGCTATTGTTGCAAGTTTAGAAACACTTTTAAGTATTGAAGCTATAGATAAAATAGACCCTATTAAAAGAGTTACGCCAACAAATAGAGAGTTAGTAGCTCAAGGTGCGGGTAATATTGTAAGTGGTATGCTTGGCGGGTTGCCATTAACATCAGTAATAGTAAGGAGTTCGGCCAATGTAAATGCTGGCGGACGAACTAAAATGTCTGCTATTTTTCATGGTATATTACTTTTATTATCGCTTTTATTTATTCCAAAAATAATAAATCTCATCCCTTACGCATGTTTAGCAGCTATTTTATTAGTTACAGGATATAAATTAGCAAGAGTGGCGCTTTTTAAACATATGTACCATAAGGGTTGGGACCAGTTTGTACCATTTGTAGTAACAATTGTTGCTGTACTACTAACAGATTTATTAAAAGGAGTTGGAATCGGTATGGTGGTCTCTATATTTTATTTATTACGTACCAATATGCGTAATCCATTCTTTTATAAAGTACAAGAAGAAGGAAATAAAAAGAACATTAGGATTAAGCTTGCTGAAGAAGTGTCCTTTTTAAATAAAGCATCAATACAAGTATTACTAACAGGTATTCCAAAAGAAACCAATGTAATTATTGACGGAACTAACTCTAGATACATTGATCCTGATGTATTGGAAACCATATTTAATTACAAACATAATGCTTATACTAAAGGCATTATTGTAACTTTAGAGCACATTAAAAGTCAATATACTGTGCCAAAATTAAACACAAAAATTACAGAAGAAATTAAAAATTAAGAATAATGAAGGCACATACTTTAGAAACACAAACAACAATTACCCCAGAAAGAGCATTTGAAATACTTAAAGAAGGTAATGATAGATTTGTACAAAATTTAAAAGCCAACAGAGATTTACTTGCACAAGTAAATGATACTAGAGCAGGACAATGGCCATTTGCCGTAATATTGAGCTGTATAGATAGTCGTACTTCTGCAGAGTTGATTTTTGACCAAGGCTTAGGAGATATATTTAGTGTAAGAATTGCAGGAAATTTTGTAAACCAAGATATTTTAGGTTCTATGGAATTTGGCTGTAATGTTGCAGGGTCTAAATTAATTGTTGTTTTAGGGCACTCAAAATGCGGTGCTTTAAAAGGTGGCTTAGATGCTGCAGCGATCCAAGAAACAGGGATGGAAAATCTTAGCCATTTAGTAGGTCACTTTACTCCAATTATTGATGGAATTATTACCGAAGGAGAAGAACGTTCTTCTAAAAATGATGATTTGTTAGAAAGATTGAATGTACATAATGTAAAACAAACCATTACTGATATTCGTAATCAAAGTACCACTTTAAACCAAATGGAAAAAGATGGTAAAATAAAAATAGTTGGTGCTAATTATAATGTAGAAACTGGTGTTGTAAGCTGGTTATAGTATTAAAACAAACAAAAACAACAAAGCCTTCATGATATTTTGAAGGCTTTGTTGTTTATTTGTGGTTGTTATTAAAAATTAGGAGGTTAATAATTAGAATTATGTGCGCAAAAACAATAGAAACAAAAGATATAACATACGATAGCCTTTTAAAAGGCAACACAGATTGGGTTGAAGATGTAAAAAAGAATGACCCTAATTATTTTGAAAAATTATCTGCTGGTCAAAACCCACCCGTTTTGTGGATAGGCTGTTCTGATAGCCGTGTACCAGCAAACCAAATTACTAATACCTTACCAGGTGATATTTTTGTACACAGAAATATTGCGAATGTAGTGGTACATACAGATATGAATATGTTAAGTGTATTAGATTATTCGGTAAATGTATTAAAAGTAAAGCACGTAATTGTTTGTGGTCATTATGGCTGCGGCGGTGTAAACGCTGCTTTAGGTAATAAGCAAGTTGGTATTATCGATAACTGGTTAAGAAATATTAGAGATGTTTATCGCATGCATGAAAGAGAAATGCAAACGATTAAAGATCCTGAGTTAAAATCTAACAGAATGGTAGAATTAAATGCAATTGAAGGTGCTGCCAATGTAATGAATACTTCAATTGTGCAAAATGCTTGGGCAAATGGACAAGAATTATCTATTCACGCTTGGGTTTATAGTTTAAAAACAGGTCTTATTAAAGATTTAAAGGTTAGTAGCCACAGTTTAGAAGATGTTTCACCAGCTTTTAAAGTAGGCATTTAAACAATAAAATAAATTAAAATAGAAAATCCCAAGCTTAGGTTTGGGATTTTTTTTTGAAAACGAATGTCTTTTTTTATCGGTTTTGTAGCCCCACTTTTCGCTTTACTCTCTTGGTACGTGCTCGCTACAATTGCCTGCCTGCGAGACAGGAAGGGGTTTAGCGAACTAAAATCTATGTATCAAAAAGCATTGCTCATAAAAAAACCGTCCAAATTTTATCGGGACGGTTTTGATATTAAATGATATTTTATTCAGCTAAAAATGGGTAACGGTAATCTTTAGGTGGATCAAAGGTTTCTTTAATTGTTCTTGGAGAGACCCAACGTAATAAATTAATCATCGAACCTGCTTTATCATTTGTACCGCTACCTCTAGCGCCACCAAATGGTTGCTGTCCTACAACTGCACCTGTACATTTGTCGTTAATGTAAAAGTTACCAGCTGCATTACGCAATTTATGCGTAGCTTTTGCTAAAGCATATCTATCTTGACCAATTACAGCTCCCGTAAGTGCATAAATAGAAGTGCTATCTATAATGTCTAAGGTTTTATCAAAATCTTTATCATCATAAACAAAAATAGTTAATACTGGACCGAATAATTCTTCGCACATCGTCGTATATTTCGGGTCATCAACCACTAAAACAGTTGGCTCAATAAAATAACCTTTACTGTTGTCGTAGTTTCCGCCGGCAATAATTTCAACGCCTTTGTCTTTCTTAGCTGCATCAATATATTTTGCTAAGCTGTTAAAAGATTTCTCATCAATTACTGCATTAATAAAGTTGCTAAAATCTTCTGTTCCGCCCATTTTAAATGTAGCTAAATCACGAAGCATGAATTTTTTAACTTCTGGCCAAACACTTTTAGCAATGTAAACTCTACTTGCAGCAGAACATTTTTGCCCCTGATATTCGAATGCACCACGGATAATTGCTGTGCTAGAAACCTCTGGTTCTGCAGAACCGTGAATTAATATAAAATCTTTTCCACCTGTTTCACCAACAATACGAGGGTAAGTTTTATATTTATGGATATTATTTCCAATGGTTTTCCAAATGTCTTGGAAAACGCCAGTAGAACCTGTAAAGTGAATTCCTGCAAAATCTGGATGAGAGAAAATTACATCACCAGCTTCTGGACCAGATACATAAACTAAGTTGATTACGCCATCAGGTAATCCCGCTTCGCGGAAAATTTGCATTAAAACGTTAGCCGCAAAAATTTGTGTGTTTGCTGGTTTCCAAACTACAACGTTACCCATCATAGCTGCTGATGTAGGTAAGTTACCCGCAATTGCAGTAAAGTTAAATGGAGTTAAAGCAAATACAAATCCTTCTAAAGGGCGTTGCTCTAATCTATTCCAGCTGCCACGAGGAGATACTGGAGGTTGTTGTTTGTAAATTTCAGACATGTAACTTACGTTAAAACGTAAGAAGTCTATCAATTCGCAAGCTGCATCTATTTCTGCTTGATAAGCATTTTTACTTTGCCCCAACATCGTTGCGGCGTTTAATTTATAACGGTATGGACCTGCGATTAAGTCTGCAGCTTTTAAGAAAATAGCAGCTCTTTGTTCCCAAGCTAAATTTTCCCAATCAGCTTTAGCAGCCAATGCAGCATCAATAGCCATTGTTACATGACTTTTATCGCCTTTACTAAAATTAGCCAGCAAATGTTGATGGTCATGAGGAGGGGTAATTCTACCTTTTTGTTCAGTATGAACTTCTTTTCCATTAATATACATTGGTATTTCAATCACTTTTGAGCGACTTTCAGCCAATGCTTCTTTTAGTAATTCGCGTTCTTTACTGCCTGGTGCGTAACCTAAAATGGTCTCGTTAACAGGAGCTGGTACGTTAAAAAATCCTTTAAGCATAAATCAAAATATTGTTTATACAAAGATAGGTTTTTAACTTTTATTACAGTGTAAAATAGCGGTAATAATGGTGTTATTTTATTTCTTTTAACTGAAATTGTCATGTTAACAATTATCCTTATTTTTGGAGACCAACATGATTAAATTTTTACGTCTTTTATTGTTTCCATTCTCCATTGTATATGGTTTAATAATCCTGATTAGGAATAAATTCTACGATTGGGGAATTTTTAAATCTACGGTATTTGATTTGCCAGTAATTTGCATTGGTAATTTAGTGGTTGGCGGTTCAGGTAAAACACCTTTAACAGAATATTTAGTTCGGTTATTAGAAGGAAATAAAATTGCAATTTTAAGTCGTGGTTATGGACGTAAAACAAAAGGTTTTATCCTTGCAGACGATTTAGCTACGGCCGAAACTATTGGTGATGAACCCATGCAATATTACCAAAAATTTAAAAACATTACGGTAGCGGTTTGTGAGGATAGGGTGAAAGGAATTAATGAACTAAAAGCTAACCATGATATCATTTTATTAGATGATGCTTACCAACATAGGGCTGTAAAACCTGGTTTTAGCATTTTGCTATTTGAATACGAAAAATTGAAACACTGGCAGTTTTTATTGCCTGCCGGAAATTTAAGAGAGCAATTTGCAAATTATGATAGGGCAAATGCTGTTTTAATTACTAAAACTCCATTGCCATTAAATATGATGGATCAGATAGCAGTAAGAAGGAAAATTGATACAAGAATAGATCAGCGTGTTTCTTTCTCTGGTATTAAATATGGCGAGTTGGTACATTTAATAACTAAAGAAGTTAAAGCAGCAATTGAAGATGAAACTATTTTCTTGTTAACAGGTATTGCTAACCCTAAGCCTTTAGCGGCTCATTTAGCTCAATTTTCTTCAACTATTCAATCTTTTGAATATCCAGATCATTATAAATTTAGTAGAGAAAATATTAACGACTTGATTAAAGCGTTTAACAATCATCCTGCTAAGAAAAAAATTATAATTACAACAGAAAAAGATAGTCAACGTTTATTAGGTAACAATTTAAAAGATTTACTCTTAAATTTGCCAATATACTTTATGCCTATCGAAATAGAGTTGGCACCAAAAGATAAGTTTACCTTTGATAAAAATATATTAGATTATGTCGCAAGCACTAAGAGAATCAATTGAGTTTCTCCAGAAAAAAATAGGAGATTTTGAACCGGAAGTGGGTATTGTTTTAGGTACTGGTTTGGGAGGTTTAGTTAATGATATCGAAGTTTTGCATAGCATTATGTATTCGTCTATTCCTAATTTCCCTATTTCAACACTAGAATTTCATTCTGGAAAATTGATTTTTGGAATATTAAAAGGAAAAAAAGTAGTTGCAATGCAAGGTAGATTACATTATTATGAAGGCTATTCAATGCAGCAAATTACATTTCCAATTAGAGTGTTAAAAGCATTGGGTATTAAAAATCTTCTTGTTTCTAATGCTGCGGGCTCATTAAATCCTGAGTTTAAAAAAGGAGATTTAATGATAATTAACGACCATATTAATCTACAAGCAGAAAGTCCACTCAGAGGAATTAATGATTCGGATCAAGGACCTCGTTTCCCAGATATGAGCCAGCCTTATCAGAAAAATTTAATTGCTGAAGGTATAAAGATTGCAAAAGCTGAAAATATTACCTGTCACCAAGGTGTATATATTTCTGTAACTGGACCAAATTTAGAAACTAAAGCAGAGTATAAATACTTACGGATTATTGGTGGCGATGCTGTTGGTATGAGCACTGTGCCAGAAGTTATAGTTGCTAATCACATGAGTTTGCCAGTATTTGCGATATCTGTTTTAACGGATGAAGGTTTTCCTGAAGAGTTAAAGCCAATTAGCTTGGAAGAAATTATAGCAACTGCGGCAATAGCAGAACCAAAAATGACAAAAATTTTGAGTGAGCTTATTTCGATATTATAATGCGTAGTATTTTTAAAATTATTCTTTTTTGTTGCTTGGTTTTCGGATTTTTTGATGCTTATGCACAAGACTTGAAAACAAAAATTGGCGCTAATAAAAAATTAGAAGATTCGCTAAGAAAGGTGTTAGACGGAGAAAAGGATTCGCTAGTTTTTACTTCGAAATTTGTTAGATATACAACATTAAGTTTAATTAAAGATAGTACCCAAACTTTAGCTATTGATACAAGTTTAGTTGGTATTCAAAATTTCAGCGTGCTTAATCAGCCACGTAAGCCAACTGTTGGTACGGGTGTTTTGGGATTAGCTGCAATGCCTTTATTATTTGAACCGACAAAAACGATTGGGTTTGACGCAGGTTTCCACGCCTTAGATTTTTATACATTAAATAACGAGGATGTGAAATTTTATAGAGCAAGATCTCCTTTTTCAAGTCTCTATTATGTAAATGGAGGTGAAAAGGAACAAGTGTTAAAGTTGATACATACCCAAAATATTAAGAAGAATTGGAATTTTGGAGCGAACTTTAATAGAATAGGAGCGAATGGTTTTTACACACATCAAAGAGGTGATGATTTGGGTGCTTCTATTTTTACTTGGTACGAATCTAAAAACAAAAGGTACAATCTGTTTTATGATATGGTTTTTAATACGTTAAAAGCTCAAGAAAATGGATCGATAGTAAAAGATGATATTTATGCAGATAATGGAGGGCAATTAGCCGATAAATTAGCCGAATCTGTTCGTTTAAATAGTGCCAAACAATTATGGCGTAAAAACTCTATTTTACTTAAACAAAGTTATTTCGTTGGTAGGATAGACACAACTAGTACAAGTAGTTCTCAGAACATCTTGCCTACAAATAAAATTACACATACTTTAACCTATACTAAAAATCAATATTCGTTTAAAAAAAATGAAATTGATTTATATGGGACACTTCCTTTAAACCCAGACGTTCCTGATATTGATACTGTTTTTACTAACGACTCTACGAACGTAAAACATTTACAAAATGAGTTTGTTTATAGTTTCTTTTTAAGGGCTAAGGGAAATGCAATTATTAAAAATGAATTAAAAATAAATGCCGGTATTCGTCATGATTTTTATCAATACGCTCAATATAGTGTTGCTAGAGATACAAGTTTTCTTTATGAAAACACTTCAAGTTTTCAGAATATAACATTATTGGGTTCTGCGGGTTATCGATTCAGTAATCGTGTTGATTTTAATTTAGATTTACAGCAGATATTTCAAGGTAGAAATGCTGGAGATTTTCTTTACGAAGCAAAGAGCAATATCTTACTAAGTAATAAGGCCGGAAGAATTATCTTAGGGGCTTACGTTCAAAACAAATCTCCTGAAGAAATATATAGTCGTTATTATGGTAACCATTTAAGGTGGGATTTAAGAACACAGTTAGACCGTACTAAAACAGCTAATTTATCTTTTAATTATAGTAATGATGTGTTGAAGCTAGATGCATCAGCTAACTATTATTTAATTACAGATTACTTATATTTTAAACAAGTAGACTCAAATACTATCACACCAGCACAACTCGGAGGAAATATTAATTTATTAAAAATTAGTATTGGTAAAAAATTCAATTTTAGAGGTTTACATTTAGATGCTTATGTGGTTTATCAAAAAACTGATAATGAAAATGTATTAAGAACGCCAGAGATTTACACTTTTAACAGTGTTTATACCAACTGGACGATATTTAAAGTACTTAAAACGCAAGTGGGTTTTGATGTAAGATACAATACAGCATTTGCCGCTGCGGGTTATTCACCAGCAGTTAGTCAATTTTATAATACCACCAGTGGAGAAAGATTTAGTTCTAAACCAGTTGTAGATGTTTGGATAAAAGCTGGTTTAAAAAGAGCAAACCTATTTTTAAAATACGATTATGCTAACCAAGGTTTGTTTAGCAAAGGTTATTATACAGTTAACAGGTATCCAATGCCAGATCGCTTATTAAAATTTGGGGTAACTTGGAATTTTTATGATTAAGTTTTTTGCGGTTTCTTTTTAGCTGCAGGAAACAAAACATTATTTAAAATTAATCGATAACCAGGCGAATTAGGATGCAAGCTTAAATCGGTAGCTGGGTCACTTACTTGGTGTTGATAATCTTCTGGGTCGTGGCCGCCATAAAAAGTAAATTGTCCTTTGCCAATTTCGCCATGTAAATAACGAACTTCGGCACCGCCTTTGTTTTCTCCTAAAACGGTAATACTAGGTTTTACTAAACTCTTTTTAAAAGCAGTGGTCTGTCCCATAAAGCCTTTAATTACTTTATCATGGTTTTGGGTAAGCATGGTGGGTACTAAATCCCATTTGGCAGAAAAATCAAATAGGGTAAAATAGTCGTTGCTTTGATTAAAGTTTCGGGTATCGGTAACGTCTATGTCAGAGAATTCATAACGTTCAGGGTTCATGTCTATCTTAAAGTCTTTAAAGGCCAATGTTTTCTCAAAATCTATTTTAGACTGTGCATTGGCATCAGTTCCATCCCCGTCAAACATGCTTTCGGCAATATCTAAACCTTCTGCAGCTAATGCAATATCAAAGCTATCTGTACCAGAACACATGGCAAATAAAAATCCACCTCCAGCACAAAATTCTTTAATGCGTTTTGCTACGGCAAGTTTCATTTGGCTTACTTTTTTAAAACCATTTTTTGCTGCTGCCGCTTCTTGATATTTTACATCATCTCTATACCAAGTTGCATTTTTAAAGGCGCTCCAAAATCTTCCGTATTGTCCCGTAAAGTCTTCGTGATGTAAATGTAACCAGTCGTAGGCACTTAATTTATCTTTCAATACTTCGTCATCGTAAATTAAGTCATATGGTATTTCTGCGTAGGTTAATGCTAGGGTTACTGCATCGTCCCATGGTAATTTGCTTTTAGGCGAATAAACCGCAATTTTAGGTGTTTTCTCGAGTTTAACCATTTCCATATTTACATCTGGATTGTTTATCTCGTTCAAAATTGCATTTACTTTCCCATCAGCTATTACCTCATAAGAAATACCTCTTACTTTGCATTCATCTTCTACAGTTTTATTGTATTTAATTAAAAAGCTTCCTCCTCGGTAATTTAGCAGCCAATCTACTTCTGCTTGCTGTTTAATACTCCAATAAGCAATCCCATAAGCTTTCAAATGATTTTTTTGACTTTCGTCCATATAAATCAATATTGAAGAAGCTTTTGCGACATAAGACAGTACTAGCAAAAGCAATAAAAGACTGTATTTTTTTAAAATCATAAGAAAACAGCTAATGCGAATGTAAAATTTTCAGACTCTAATTTATGATTATTGTGCTCATAAAACGTTAAAATACAGTATTTGATATAGAATTAAATTTCTTTTAGGATTTATTAACTATTAGTGCTCCTAATCATTTCTATTTACTAAATTTGGCGCTCACAAACAATTATGAGTTTACATTGCATCAAATTATGCAAAAATTAAACTCATGATAGCTTCATTACAATTGAAAAGAATTATATATTCTAATGAAAAATAACTATGAGTAAAGCAATAATAAAAACCGAGAAAGGTAACATGACAGTTGAGTTTTATGAAAAAGATGCTCCTAATGCAGTTGCCAATTTTAAAAAATTAGCCAGCGAAGGCTTTTACGATGGTGTTACTTTTCACCGTGTAATTTCTGATTTTATGGTGCAAACAGGTTGTCCAAATTCAAAAGATGGCGCAACAGGAATGCCAGGTACAGGTGGTCCTGGTTATAAAATTGATTGTGAATTAACTGGTGAAAACCAATTTCATGATCGTGGTGTTTTATCTATGGCACATGCAGGTAGAAACACAGGTGGATCTCAGTTTTTTATCTGCCATAGCAGAACCAATACAGCTCATTTAGATCGCAACCATACTTGTTTTGGTAAAGTTATTGAGAATGTAGATTTAGTTGACGATATTAGACAGGGTGATAAAATTTTATCAATAGAAGTTTTAGAAGATTAACGATATATGAATTTAAGAGGAATTGTAGCCGTTTCTGGCAGACCAGGTTTATTTAAACTTGTTGGTCAAAATAAGGCAGGTTATGTTTTAGAAAGTTTAGATGCGCAGAAACTGAAAATTGTTGCAGGTGTATCAACTACCAAATTAGCTTCATTAGAAGATATAACCATTTATGGGGAAGACCAAGAATTGAAATTGATTGATGTTTTAGCTAATATTGATGCTAAAAAAGCAACAGCTCCAGATTCTAAAGTTGATGGAAATACTTTAAAGAAATTCTTTTTAGAAGTAGCTCCAGGTCATGATCAAGAAAAAGTTTATACTTCTGATATGAAGAAAATTTTATCTTGGTATCATCTACTTAAAGATATGCCTTTGTTTACAGAGGAAACTCCAGGTACTGAAGAAGAAAGTGTAAAAGAAGATTTAAAAGCTAAAGCTGTAGCGCCAAAAGCGAAACCATCAAATGCTAAAGCTCCAACAGCTAAATCATCAGCTCCAGCTAAAAAAGCTAACATGACAAGTAAAAAAGGCGTTTAATCGTTTTTAAAATATTAAAGAGCACTAGTCTTACAAAGACTGGTGTTTTTTTATGTCTAATTTGTAAATAGCCAAAATGCCAGTATAATTAAAATAGAAATTATAATAGCAATATTGAAATATCTTTTTTCTTTAGTTGTATCAGTTCTGAACTTATACTTCCTTTTATAACTATTTGGTAACATAACCTTTGCTTTAATTAAAGATGGAATTTTGGCCTTGATTCCACAAGTACATACGTAAAAAAATAACTAAGCGTGATGATAAGGCTCGTTTTTTAAAATAGAAAATGCTCTATATAATTGTTCAACAAAAAACAACCTAACCATTTGATGAGAGAAAGTCATGTCTGATAATGATATACTTGTGTTAGCACGTTTGTAAATCCTTTCATCAAAACCATACGGACCACCAATAATAAATACCAGATGTTGTACACTTCCTATCATCTGTTTATTCAAATAATCAGAAAAAGATACTGAACTGTGCTTTTTACCCTTTTCATCTAGCAGAATTACAACATCTGTTGGATTAATTTGTTTGCTAATCAGCTCTGCTTCTTTACTTTTTTGCTGTGATTCCGTTAGATTTTTAGTGTTCTTGATATCAGGGATTATTAAAACACTAAAGTTAATATAATGCTTTAACCTATTGAGGTACTTGTCTATACCTTCAATTAAATACTTGTCTTCTGTTTTGCCTACGGCTATTAAAGTAATCTTCATCAGCTAATTTGTGCTGTATTTTCTATCTTTATGCAATTAACCATCAAATATAATGTTAAAAACTCAGCAACTAACACTTAAGCATTACGAAGTTTCAATTAAAGAAATTACTGATAAAATAGCTAAGGTTAAAATTAAAGTCGATCGGTTCTCTATTATACGCGTTGCACTATTAATTGTTGAAGTGTTCATTTTTATTGGTTTTGTAAGTGTTCAAAATGAAACGCTAGTGTTTATTTTAGGTGCATGTTTGAGCATACCAATAGCTGTTTTTGTCTTCGTGGTTAAAAAACAAAATCTTTTAATTAAAGAAGAAGTCTATTTTAAAAATTTGTTATGGATATATCAGAATGAAGCAAATTTGTTAAATGGCTTGCCAAATGGTTATAGTGATGGTTCCTCATTTGAAGATGAAAATCATCCATACTTATCGGATTTAGATGTTTTCGGAAAATCCTCTTTATTTGCATTAATAAACAGGTGTAGTACTCAAATTGGAATAAATCAATTGCTAAGGCATTTGAGTACAGAAAACGATAAAAAAACAATTTTAGAAAGACAAGATGCAATAAAAGAAATTTTAACAAAAATAGATAGCACATTTGAGTTTCGTGCTAAATTAAAAGGTCATGATGTAAGCAAAATTGAACAAATTAAAAATAAGCTAAAAAATCAATTAAGTAGCCAACTTACATTTACACATCAAGCTTTCTTAAAAATTTATGTTAAAATATTACCATACTTCATAGCTGTTTTATTTTTAGCGGCTATTTTGGTGGGAGGGAAGCTTTGGTCTATTTTAGGGATTTTTGCTTTTATCAATGCATTTATCACATTTTTGTTTAGCAAGAAAATAAATTTAGTTTACTACGGTTTTAGTGGCGGCTCTGCCTTATTAAATGATTGTTCTGTAGCCATTAAATGGACAGAGGATCACAATTGGGAAAGTAACTATTTACTTAGCTTATTTCAATCAAAGGATAAAGTAAGTGGACAAATTCAAGCGCTTTCAAAAATTATCCAAGCATTCGATGCTAGATTAAATATTTTACTGGCAGCTTTTTTAAATTTCTTTTTATTATGGGATTTAAGATGTTGTATTCAAATTGATGAATGGCATAAAACCTCGTCGCTTGAGGTTGAAAATGGATTAGATAGGATTGGTTACTTCGAAGAATTAATTGCTATTGCCACATTAAGTTATAATCATCCAGAATGGATTTTCCCCACTATTGAAGATCAATTTTCTTTGTCGACTATTGCTATTGGGCATCCATTAATAAAAGCTCAGCAAAGAGTTGATAACGATTATCAATTATTAGCTCAGCCAACGGTTGATATTGTTACGGGTTCTAATATGGCTGGTAAAAGTACATTTCTGCGTACTTTAGGTATCAATATGGTTCTGGCTTATGCAGGCGCTCCAGTATGCGCAAGTAAAATGTCGCTTTCCATTTTTAAAGTATTGACCTACATGAGAATTAAAGATTCTTTAAATGAGAGTACTTCTACTTTTAAAGCAGAGTTAGATAGATTGAAGATGATTTTAACTCAAGTAGCTTTATATCCGAACTCTTTTGTGTTGATAGACGAGATGTTAAGAGGTACAAACAGTAGAGACAAATATTTAGGCTCTAAAGTTTTTATTGAAAAATTAATTGATTTAAAAACACCAACTTTATTCGCTACACATGATTTGCAATTATCTGAGCTAATTGATTTACACAAAGATGCTGTGCGTAATTATCATTTTGATATTCAAATAACTGAAGGAGAAATGAAGTTTGATTATAAAATTAAATCTGGCCCATGTACCACATTTAATGCAGCAATTTTGTTAAAAGAAATTGGATTGTCTTTAGATTAATTTAATGTTATTTACTTAACATAGAGTTCTTATGTAGTTTTGATTTTGCAAATTAAAATTCAATAATGAGGTCTGAAGATTTTGGTAAAGACTTTTTGTGGGGAATAGCTACAGCGGCAACGCAAATAGAGGGTGCGGTAAATAGTTATGGAAAGGGCCCTTCTATTTGGGATGTTTTTGCAAAACGCCACGGCAAAATTAAAAATGGACATCGTCCTGAGTTTGCTTGTGACTTCTATCATCAATACAAATCAGATATTGCCTTAGTAAAAGCATTAGGGTTTAAAGTTTTTAGGTTTTCCATATCATGGTCAAGAATTTTACCTTTAGGAAAAGGAAAAATAAATCAAGAAGGAATTGATTTTTATCACCGTGTGATAGATGAATGTTTGTTGAACGGTATTATACCTTTTGTTACTTTATATCATTGGGATTTGCCAGAAAATCTATCAAAAAATGGCGGTTGGTCGGCTTATAGTATCAATGCAGATTTTAATGAATTTGTAATACTTTGTGCAAAGACTTACGGGAATAAGGTTAAAAATTGGATTGTATTAAATGAGCCTTTTGGTTTTACATCGCTAGGTTATATGTTGGGTGTGCATGCACCTGGAGAAACAGGACTAACCAATTTTTTTGCAGCGGCTCAACATGCTGCTATTGCCCAAGCAGATGGCGGTAGAATTTTAAGAGCAGAAGTAACAAATGCTAATATTGGAACAACATTTTCATGCTCTGAGGTTATACCCTATACAGAAAGTGATGCTGATATAATAGCCGCCAAGAGAGTAGATTGTTTAATGAACCGGTTTTTTATAGAACCAACGTTGGGTCTAGGTTTTCCGACAGCAGATTGGGATGTATTGGAGAAGTTTGCGATAAGTCATTCTACATGGCGCCATAAAGAAAGAATGACTTTTGATTTTGATTTTATTGGATTGCAAAATTATTTTCCGTTAACCGTAAAATTTAATGCCTTTATACCGGTAATACAAGCTTGGGAAGTAAAAGCTAAAAGTAGAAAAAAACCACACACTAAAATGGGTTGGGAAATTAATGCGGAGAGTTTTTACAATATCATTAAGCAGTTTGCGAGTTATCCAAATGTTAAAGAAATCTTTATTACAGAAAATGGGGCTGCTTTTAATGACAAGTTAAAAGATGGGAAAGTACAAGATGAAGAGCGGATTGAATATTTCAAATTATATTTATCAGCTATGCTGAAGGCTAAAAATGAAGGCATAAATATTACCGGTTACATGGCTTGGACTTTAATGGATAATTTTGAATGGGCAGAAGGTTATAATGCTCGGTTTGGTTTAATTTACAATGATTTTAAAACGCAAGTACGCACTGTAAAGCAATCTGGTTATTGGTGGAAAGAATTTTTAACTGTACTAAATTGATAGCGATTGTCACATTTTTTAACTTTAGATCGTTTTATTAAAAAAAACATTTATGAAAACGTATCAATACCAAATATTTTTATGCTTAGCAACATTGTTAATTTTTAGTTTTATTGGTTGCGAGGTAAAAGATTTTTACAATACGAGAGAAGAGGACCAGGAAGAGATGAGTATTTTGAAAAAAGAAATAGACAAAATGGCTAATCAATTTAGTTGTGATAATGCTGCTGAATGGAAATTTGTTTCGATTGGAACAAAATCCTGTGGTGGTGCAGGTGCTTATATTGCTTATTCTACAAAAATAGATGAAGCGACTTTTTTAAAGAAGGTAGCGCTTTATACCCAGAAACAAAATGCGCTTAATGTTAAATGGGGGTACATTTCAGATTGTGCACTAGTTGTTGTACCTAAAAGTGTTGAATGTGTAAATGGTAAACCTCAATTTGTTTATTAACTTTGTTTAATGGAAGATAAAATTATAGTTTACCAAACCTTTGAAAATCCAATTGAGGCGAATATTATTTTAACAAGATTAAAAGATGCTGGCTTTAACTGTTTTTTAACAGGAGAAAATACCGCACTTGTTTACCCAGTGTTTGATCCATCTGTTAGCGGCATAAGATTACATGTTTTTGAAAATGAAGTGGAAGAGATTGAGCAACTGTTAGCAGAAGATTCTAATTTAAATGAAGAATAATTTTTGCTAAACTATAATTCTTTTTGAAATAAAAAATCCCATTTTGATTTTACTCAAAATGGGATTTTTATATAAATAAAGCTTTCGGACTTTCCGTCTAATAGCTTTCCGACTATTACAGTCCTGCTGCCTTCATAGCTGCTTCTTTTCTAATGATATTTAATGCACCACCAGCTTTAAACCAATCAATTTGTTGAGCGTTATAACTATGGTTAACTATAATTGTTTCGCTAGTGCCATCTGCATGGTTTAAAACCATTTGTAATGGAACATCAGGTGAGAAGGTTGTTAAACCAATGATATCCAAAGTATCGCCTTCACGAATTTTGTCATAATCATTTTTATCTGCAAATGTTAAACCTAACATACCTTGTTTCTTCAAGTTAGTTTCGTGAATACGAGCAAAAGATTTTACCAATACTGCACGTACACCTAAATGACGAGGCTCCATAGCTGCATGCTCACGAGACGAACCTTCACCATAGTTTTCATCACCAACAACCACAGAACCAATACCAGCGGCTTTATAATCACGTTGTGTTGCAGGAACTGGACCATATTCGCCAGTTAATTCATTTTTAACATTATCTGTTTTGTCATTGAAATAGTTAACCGCTCCAATTAACATGTTGTTCGAAATATTATCTAAGTGACCACGGAATTTTAACCATGGACCAGCCATAGAAATATGGTCAGTTGTACATTTCCCTTTAGCTTTAATTAATAATTTTAAGCCTTTTAAGTCTGTGCCTTCCCAAGCTGCAAATGGGTCTAGTAATTGCAAACGGTGAGAAGTTGGAGAAACCAAAACTTGTACAGCAGAGCCATCTTCAGCCGGAGCTTGATATCCAGCATCTTCAACAGCATAACCGTTTACTGGTAATTCATCGCCAACTGGCGGATCTAGCATTACCTGCTCGCCTTTATCGTTTGTTAAGGTATCAGTTAATGGATTGAAACCTAAATTTCCTGCAATTGCAATAGCTGCAACAATTTCTGGAGAAGTTACAAAAGCAAATGTATTCGGGTTGCCATCGGCACGTTTAGCAAAGTTTCTGTTAAACGAGTGTACAATGGTATTTTTCTCTGCTTTCTCAGCACCTGTTCTATCCCACATACCAATACATGGTCCGCAAGCGTTGGTGAAAATAGTTGCATTTAAATCTTCGAAAGTTCCCAATAAACCATCTCTGTTTGCTGTATAACGTACTTGCTCAGAACCTGGATTGATACCAAATTCAGATTTAATGCCTAAACCTTTATCAATCGCTTGTTTAGCAATAGAAGCAGCACGAGATAAATCTTCGTATGATGAGTTGGTACAAGAACCAATTAATCCCCATTCTACTTTTAATGGCCAACCATTAGCTGCTGCAACTTCTTTCATTTGAGAAATAGGTGTAGCTAAATCTGGTGTAAAAGGACCATTCAAATATGGTTCTAATTCATCCAAATTAATTTCAATTACTTGATCAAAATATTGTTCAGGATTGGCATAAACAGCAGCGTCACCAGTTAAGTGTTCTTTTATCGCGTTAGCTGCATCAGCAACATCAGCTCTGTTAGTAGCACGTAAATAACGCTCCATACTTTCATCATATCCGAAAGTAGAAGTTGTAGCGCCAATTTCTGCACCCATGTTACAAATAGTTCCTTTGCCAGTACAGCTTAGATTTATAGCACCGTCTCCAAAATATTCTACAATAGCACCAGTACCGCCTTTTACAGTTAAAATACCAGCAACTTTTAAAATTACGTCTTTAGCAGAAGTCCAACCGTTTAATTTACCAGTTAACTTTACGCCAATTAATTTAGGGAACTTAAGCTCCCAAGGTAAGCCTGCCATTACATCGCAAGCATCTGCACCACCAACACCAATGGCAACCATTCCTAAACCACCTGCGTTTACAGTATGGCTATCGGTTCCAATCATCATTCCGCCTGGGAAAGCATAATTTTCTAATACTACTTGGTGAATGATACCTGCACCTGGTTTCCAAAAACCGATACCATATTTGTCAGATACAGACGCTAAGAAATCGAAAACTTCTTTACTTTCTGTGTTTGCGTGTGGTAAATCTATCGCTGCACCTAATTTAGCAGTGATTAAGTGATCACAATGTACAGTAGAAGGAACTGCAACTTGTGGGCGACCAGCTTGCATGAATTGCAATAATGCCATTTGAGCGGTTGCATCTTGCATCGCAACTCTATCTGGTGCAAAATCTACGTAGTCTGTTCCGCGTACGAATGCAGTTTTTGCATTCCCATCCCAAAGGTGAGTATATAATATTTTCTCTGAAAGTGTTAAAGGTCTGCCAACAACTTTGCGAGCCGCATCTACACGGGTTGTAAAGTTTGCATACACCTTTTTGATCATTTCTATATCAAAAGCCATTGATAAACTTAGTTTAAAGGTAATCTATTCGTCTAATTGGTAGCGAATTTACGAAAAAAAGAGGTGTAATGCTATCATCTTTATCTCATTATATTATTTAGGATTATTCTAAATAATGATTTTAGTCAAAACGAAGAAAAAAAGAGAAATTTTAATAATATCCCAAAAGTATGGATATTCTTTTTTAAAAGCGTTCATTATCGAACATCGTTGTGCATTTATGAACAATTAAAATATTTGGGGTGGTTGTCTAACAGCTTATTAATTAGTGATTTAATCTCTGTGTTGTGTTTTGGCATTAACTTCGCTTCTAAGGCATTGTTAAAGTGTGCCAAATTGGTAACCTTTATCGCTTAAATACTGGATGGTTTTAGGTAAAGCGTATTTTAAACGTTCAAAGGCTTTTAAACTATCGTGAAAAACAATGATAGAGCCATTTTTAACGTTATCCATTACATTTTTATAGCATTTTTCGGGAGAGAGGTTTACATCAAAGTCATAGCTTAAAACATCCCACATCACTATATTAAGTTGTGGGTTTTGAGTTTGGGTATCAGCTTTCAGCTTTAGTCTTTCGGCTTTCAGCTTTGTAATCTGGCTTTTTTTAATTCTCCCATAAGGTGGTCTAAAAAGATTGGTTTGGGTAAGTTCTTGACATTTTTGAAAATTTGCTACATAGATGTTGTCATCAGTTTTCCATCCTTTTAGGTGGTTGTAGGTATGATTGCCTATAGCATGTTGATCTTTTTTTATCTTTTCAAAAATTGCTGGATGTTTGGTAATGTTATGTCCAATACAAAAGAAAGTTGCTTTAATATCGAAAGTTTTTAAAGTATTTAATACAAATTCTGTAACATTGGGTATAGGTCCGTCGTCAAAGGTTAGATAAACAATTTTTTCTGATCGGGGCTTATTCCATAATAATGAAGAATAATACCATTTTAGTAAAAGTGGTGATTTAACCAAGTGCATATTCAAAAGTAATATTTAGGATGCACTAAAGAAATTTTAGAAATCATTTAATTGTTTATTTTAATATTGTGAAAGAAATTTTTATGAACCGTAAGCTCCATCTGACCATCAGAAACAACAAATCATTACAGATGAAACAAGTTGCCAATAATAGCTTTTTAAAAAGGCTTACATTTATTTTATCCTTAGTAGTACTTTCTGGCTTCAGCCAAAATAGTTTTGCTCAAGAAGTGATTACCATACAGCAAGCTATAGATAAAACTTTAACTAACAATTTACAGGTTAAACAGTCTAAATTAAGCGAGAGCCTGTCTGATGAAACGTTTAAACAATCGAAGTTAGACATTTACCCAAGTTTAAATGCAAATGTTGGCCAAAATATGAATTGGGGTAGAAATCAATCTCAATCTGGTTTATTTGAAAATACGCAAAGATATAGTGCAAATGGTAGTTTGAGTACTGGGGTTGATTTATTTAACGGATTAACTAAAATTAACCAAATTAAACAAAACAAAGTTTTACTAGAAGCAAATAAAACCAATACCGAAAAAGTTAGAAATGATTTAACGCTATCAGTAATTACGTCTTATTTACAAATTTTATATAACAAAGACTTTTTAAAAGCTGCACAAGATCAATTAAGTGTTGCTAAGAAAACTTTAAATAGAGAGCAAATTCTTTTGGATGAAGGAACTAAAACATTGGCAGATGTTTCTCAGTCTAAATCTCAAGTAGCAACGGCAGAGTTAAATGTAACTAATGCAGCCAATGCGTTATCTATTTCTTATTTAACTTTAGCGCAGTTAATGGATATTCCTTCATCTACCACTTATGAGGTTCAAGCACCAGCAATAGATAGTTTTAATAGCCAAATTGGCAGTAAAAATGCAGAAGAGATTTATAAAAATGCGTTAAGTATTTTTCCAGACATTAAATTAGCAGAATTAAATACTTCGGCTTCAAAAATTGGTGTTTCTGTAGCCAAAGGCAGATTATACCCTAGGTTATCTCTTAGCGCAAGTTATGGCTCTAATTATTTTTATAGTTATAATTCTATTTTGCCAAATACACTTTTTAGCGAACAAGTTAAAAACAATGTAGGTAAAGGAATAGGTATGAGTTTGTCGATCCCAATTTTTAATGGTTTACAAGCAAAGTCGGGTGTAACTCGTGCAAAAATTAATTTGATGCAAACTGAAACTCAAGAGCAGCTAGCTAAAAATAATTTAAATAAGGTAATTTATCAGGCAGTTGCCGATTTAAAAGCCGCTGAAGCTCGTTTTGCCTCTACAAGTAATGCTTTCTTAGCGCAAAAAGATGCATACTATGTAATTGAGCAAAGATATGAGGTGGGCATGGTGAACTCTTTAGAATTCAGTACAGCACAAACTAATAGAAATAAAGCAGAAATAGATTTGATACAAGCTAAATACGATTTAATATTTAGAGCAAAACTGATCGATTATTATTTAGGTAAACAAATTATATTTTAATAAATCAAACAAAACAATACTTACATATCATTATGAAACTTAAACACATTTTAATTGGCGTAGGCGCATTACTTGTAATATTACTTGTAGCAAAGTTTACAGGCCTTATTGGTGGAGAACAAATTGAAAAAGTTATAGTAGATAAAGCTGGAGATAAAAAAGTTGTTGAAACTGTAACTGCCAGCGGTAAATTACAACCTGAAACAGAAGTTAAACTAAGTTCTGAGGTTTCAGGAGAAGTAACTGAACTTTTGGTTAAAGAAGGTGATGTGGTTAAAAAAGGTCAACTTTTATGTAAAGTTAGACCAGATGTTTTACAATCAGGTTATGAAAGAGCAGTAGCTTCTTATAATTCTCAAAAAGCTAGCGTTGCTTCTTCTGAACAGCAATTGATACAAACAGAAGCTAACTTTGTAAATTCTGAAGCTAGTTATAAACGTAACGTTGAGCTTTTTAATAAAAAAGTTATTTCTGCATCAGAGTTTGATGCAGCAAAAGCAGCTTATTTAACGGCAAAAGCAAACTTAGCAAGTGCTAAACAAAATGTAACTGGTGCTAAATTTGGTTTAGCGCAAAATGGAGCTAATGTTAAAGAAGCAGGTGCTAATTTAGCTAAAACTACAATTTACTCACCTGTTGATGGTGTTGTTTCTAAGTTATCAATTGAATTGGGAGATCGTATTTTAGGAACTTCTCAAATGGCTGGTACCGAAATTATGCGTATTTCTAATTTAACTACAATGGAAGTTAATGTTGATGTGAATGAAAATGACATCAATCGCGTAAATGTAGGCGACAGTGCGACGATAGAAATCGATGCTTTTGCTGATAAGAAATTTAAAGGTATTGTTACTGAAATTGCAAGCTCATCTACAAGTGTGGGTAGCGTAACAAGTTCAGTTGATCAGGTAACCAATTTCTTAGTAAAAGTGCGTTTGTTATCTGATGCTTATCTTGCTAAAAAAGATCTTGCAAAAGATGCACCTTCACCTTTTAGACCAGGTCTTTCTGCTACTGTAGATATTGAGAGTGAATCGTTAACTGGTTTATCTGTGCCAATACAAGCTGTATTTACCGGTAACGGTGATAAATCAACTGATCCAATGGCAAATGCTGGTAATGATCAAAATCAGGATAAGCAAAAAGCAAAATTGAATGATAAAAAAGTTAAACAATACGTTTACCTTTTTGATGATAAAGCAAACACAGTTAAAAAAGCAGAGGTAACTACTGGAATTCAAGACGATCAGTATATTATTGTAAAATCGGGCTTAAAAGCCGGACAGAAAATAGTTAGTGGACCATATTCAGCTATTCAGAACAAATTAAAAGATGGTATGAAAGTAGAAGTAACCACTAAGGATAAGTTATTTAGCACTGAAAAGAAAAAGTAATTACGTAAATCGTAATAATTAAATTTTTTAATGCATTTTTGAAAGGTTTAAAATAAAGCTTACATCGCTTTATTTTAAACCTTTTTAATTTAAGATGGTTTTCTAAACTATCGATAACTTATAAGATATGATACCTAAAATAGCAATGATTGGTGGCGGAAGCTGGGCGACTGCAATTGTAAAAATGCTTGCAGATAATGCAGTTGAGAAAGAAATTTTTTGGTGGATGCGTAATCAAAATGCTATTGATCATATCAAATCTTTTAAACACAATCCTAATTATTTAAGTTCTGTAGAGATTAAGCTCTTGCCAGAAAATATATCTTCAGACATAAAAGAAATCATTAATCAAGCTGATTATATCGTATTAAATGTGCCTGCTGCGTTTTTAAAAGAAACTTTGAAAGATGTAAGTGCTGAAGATTTAAAAGGTAAAAAAATTATTTCTGCAATTAAAGGTATAGTGCCAGATGAAAACCTAATTATTGGGGAGTTTATGAACCAAAAATATCAAATTCCTTTATCTGATATTGTGGTAATTAGTGGTCCTTGCCATGCCGAAGAAGTTGCTTTAGAAAAATTATCTTACCTTACTATTGCCAGTTTAGATGCTAAATTAGCAACAGATTTTGCTAGCTTTTTAGCCAATAGATACATTAAAACTAATGTTTCTGATGATATTTTTGGGACGGAATATGCTGCGGTTTTAAAAAATATTTATGCAGTGGCTAGTGGTATTTGTCATGGGGTAGGTTACGGAGATAATTTTCAAGCTGTGCTCATTTCTAATGCCATTAAAGAGATCAAAGATTTTGTTGATGTTGTACATCCAATTGAAAGAGACATTAAAGAATCTGCTTATTTAGGCGATTTACTAGTAACTGCGTATTCGCAATTTAGTAGGAACCGTACTTTTGGTAATATGGTAGGGAAGGGCTATACCGTAAAATCTGCTCAGTTAGAAATGAATATGATTGCCGAAGGTTATTATGCCGCCAAATGTATGCATATCATTAACCAAAAATATAAAGTAGACATGCCGATAAGTAAAGCGGTTTATCACATTTTATATGAAAACCGTTCTCCAGTAAAAGAGATGAGATTATTAACAGAGAAATTGAAATAAGGTTTAATTCTTTTTTTCTATTTGCTTCGACTAGCTACGCTCAAGATAACTAAGTCCGCAAATAATTACTATTTACTTGAGGTTGGTGTTATCACCAATCACTCTTATATTTCCATTTGTTTTGGTGGGTGATAACACCAACCAGAGTTTGAATTGCGTTAAATTATAATAAAATGTCTTCATCACTTTAACTTTAAAATAGATTTTGAAACAATAGTTCAATATTTATTGTTACCTATAAAAACAAGAAATTATGAAAACGAAAAAATATATAATAGGCAGTTTAACGGCCATCGCAATGATTGCTTCTGTAACCTTTACAGCCAGTGCACAAGAAAAGAAAACAGAAGCAGAGAATCTTATGGTATTTGAAACCTGAACACAAGTTACTATTGCTTTACCCAATGACTACATAACGTGCTTTCAAG
>JAIELS010000087.1 GCA_019752795.1 Sphingobacteriaceae bacterium | reverse complement strand
AAATGCATATAATGCATTGTTATTAGCCGAAACCTATCACTCTAACCAATAGTATTTAAATATTAAATTTTAGTCTTAGCTTTATTAATCTAAGACTTTTTAAATGATTTATTACTTCCAGATTTAAATCAAGAACTTGAAATATTCTATCCCCCCCTTCTATTGTTTATAGTATAGATATTAATTGAAATCATATCATTACAATGATTGTAGTTTATTTTAAAACAATTATCCAGACAAAAAATGTTTTGGTTAAAAATTTGGATTGTAATATATTCATTTCAATTATTAATTAATAAGACGATATAATTTTATGCTTTTGCTTTCATTTCATGAAAGTCTTCTAGTTTAGTAAGTAATCTAATTAAGTCCATCTTTTCTAACTCAGAAAGTGGTTCTGTTACATTTCTTGAAGCTTGTCTAATATTATCAATGCTTTCTTCTAAAACTTGCTTTCCTTTAGGGGTGATACTGATGATTCTATTTCTTTTATCGCTATCTATTTCATTCTGCTCAACTAATCCATTTGTAATAAGTCTATTAACAATTTGAATGCCCGCAGATTTTTCGTGAACGTTTAATTTAATTAAAGCGGTTTTAGTCATACTACCAAATGAAGTAAGATTAATTAAATAAATAAAATCATCGGGAGTGGAGAATAAAGTATTTGAAATTGCAGTTTTTGCTTGCAATTTTGCATATCTGTACAAATGAACTAAGGAAGTATTAATTAAGCTGTCTGCTGATCTTCCATTCGATTTTCCTTCCCATTCTGGTTCTCGAAGTTTAGTCTTTCCATTTTTTTTGATGTATTCGTTTAACCATTCTCCAAATGAATTTATATCTGGTTTTTGTTTTTCAGTTTCTTTTTCATAAACTTTTACTAAACCTATTAATTCTACTGTTAAATCGTAATACATGATTATTTATAGTTTTAATACAAATTTAAGTGAAAAAAGTATTATATTATACCATTATGGTGTAAATCTTATATTATTTCGGTCATAAAAGTTTTTATTTGTACTTAAAGAGAAATATTTTGCTTTTTTTTGCATTAAATAATCATTTTAAAAATGAAATTGACAACTAGAAATCTCATTATATTCGCGTTATTATTTATTTTAAATCCTGTATTTGCTCAACAAAAAGGTTTAATAATGGGGGCTATACAAGACATAAACACTGGAAAGGCTCTTTCTGGTGCTACAATTACCATTATCGATCTTTCAATTAGCACGCAAAGTGATACTTCAGGACGTTTTCGTATTGATTTACCTGTGGGCACTTATAAAGTTTCTGCTAGTAATATTGGCTATGTTTCACAGATAAAATATAATATTGTTGTGGGTAGTGGAAGCCCACAATTAGTTAATTTTAGTTTAGAGACGCAATTAAATAATTTAGAAGAAGTTCAAGTAAGTTTTAAGAAAAGTAAGTCTGCCGTTGCCACAGATATGGTAACACCTTTATCCGTACAACAATTAACTACTGAAGAAATAAAAAGTAGTCCTGGTGGTAATTTTGATGTTTCTAAAGTGGTGCAAACATTACCTGGTGTTGGAGTTAGTAATGGAGTAGGAGAGCGCAACGATATCATTATAAGAGGTGGGGCCCCCAATGAAAATGTATATTATTTAGATGGAATTGAAATCCCAGTTCTAAATCATTTTCAAACTCAAGGAAGCTCTGGAGGTGCTCAAGGTATACTAAATGTTTCATTTATTGAAAGTTTAAAACTAAGTTCATCAGCATTTGATTCTAGGTACGACAATCCACTGGCTTCTACTTTTGTAATTAAACAGAGAGATGGCAATGCAGAAAGATTGGCGGGAAACGCTAGAGTTAGTTTCACAGAAACTGCACTCACTTTAGAAGGCCCATTAGCTAAGAATACTACTTTTCTTGCTTCGGCTAGGAAATCCTATCTCAGCTTTTTATTTAAGTTAATTGATTTACCTATTCGACCAGATTTTGATGATTTTCAATACAAAATTACACATCAGTTTAATACTAAAACTAAGTTAACTGCTATTGGATTAGGTGCTGTAGATCGTTTTAGTTTTGCTCCCACAAAAAAATCTACTTTAGAAAATACTTATGTTTTACGTTCAACACCATATATTAACCAATGGAATTATACTGTTGGTTTTAATTTAAATCGTCAAATTGAAAATGGCTTTTTGAATTTCACAGTGAGTAGAAATATGTTCGATAATAGTTTGGATAAATTTGAAGATGACCAACACATTGAAAGCCAAAGAAGCTTGATAGTGCACTCTCAAGAAATGGAAAATACATTGAGGTTGGATATCAATAAATTTGTTAGTGGATGGAACTTATCGGCTGGGTTGATGGCGCAATATGTTTCTTATAATGCAGAATTATATAATAAAACCTCAACCGAAGTAAGAGATGGACAAGGAAATGTAATTGTTCCAGAAAAAGTAATCAGATTTAGTAATGATATTAATTTTTTCAAATACGGTGCATTTTTTCAATCCTCTAAGAATTTATTTAATGAAAAATTGCTTATTTCTGCGGGTATTCGTACAGATTTAAATAGTTTTACTTCGGGAGGGAATAACCCGCTAAAAACCCTATCCCCACGCTTATCTTTAGCTTATCATATTGATCCGAAGTGGGATATTAGTACTTCAGTGGGTACATATTTCAAAATCCCTACTTACACTAATTTGGGGTATTTAAATAATGCGGGAGTGGCAGTTAACAAAAACTTAGATTATATTCAATCCACACATTATGTAATTGGTACACAGTTTTTGCCGAGAAATGATTTAAGGTTTACTTTCGAGACCTTTTATAAAAAATATCATAATTATCCTGTTTCTGTAGCTAATGGAACTTCTTTGGCAAATCAGGGAGCTGAGTATGCTTCTGTTGGGAGCGAACAAGTAGTGAGTACGGGAGATGGGGAAACTTATGGTTTCGAATTATTTATACAGCAAAAATTGGTAAAAAACTTTTTCTATGTAGCCAGTTACTCTTATGTAATTAGTAAATTCTCTGGTTTCGATCAAAAATTAATCTCTTCTTCTTGGGATAATAGAAGCTTACTCTCGCTTACTTTAGGATATAAATTAAAACGTAATTGGGATTTAGGGGTAAAATATCGCTATGCTGGAGGGTCGCCTTATACGCCCTTTGATTTACAAAATTCGCAACAAAATTATTTAACATTAGGTACTGGTATAGTTGATTACAATAGATTAAATACGGAAAGATTAGCCGCTTTTAGTCAGCTGGATTTTAGAGTTGATAAACGTATAAACTTTACTAAAACGGCTTTAAATTTTTATGTAGATATTCAAAACATATTGAAAAAGGAGAATGATAATTTCCCAAAATACACCTTCCAAAGAACGCAAGATAATAGTGGGTTTTTAACTACAGATGGTAATGCTTTAAAGATGGATGGCTCTAATGGTGTGCCATTTATCTTAAAGAATAAATCTGGTAATTTGATCCCGTCATTTGGATTGATTTTTGAATTTTAAGAAAATTGTTTAGCTTATTTAGTAGATTTTATTTGTAACTTAATTTAATGAAAAAAATATTGTCTATAGTTAATGGTGTAGCTCTAATTGCTACATTATTTATGAATTACCTTTCTAATACTGGTCTTTTTAACGGTAATACGAATAAAACTATTTCTGATTTGTACAGTAATTATTTTACTCCGGCAGGATATGCTTTTTCTATTTGGGGGTTTATTTATCTTGGTCTATTAGCTTTTGTTTTTTATACTGGTCGTAACTTATATCAAAAAAATACTGATGATACCTTACAATTAAAAATTGGCTGGTGGTTTTTAATCTCATGTTTCGCCAATTCTTTTTGGTTGGTGGCTTGGTTATATAATTATTTAAGCATTGCTTTAATAATCATGCTATTGATATTTATTTCATTGTTAAAGATTATCTTAAACACTAATGCTGGTTTAACTAAGTTTAAAACTAAAGACTATTTATTTGTAGTATTGCCTTTTACCGTTTATTTTGGTTGGATTTCAGTCGCATTTGTAGCTAATGCAGCTGCATTACTTGTGAAAATAAATTGGAGCGGATGGGGTATTTCTGCCATTAACTGGGCAATTATGATGATTATAGTGGCTGGCTTAATAAATCTTTTTATAGTTTTAAAAAGAAATTTACCAGAATTTGGATTGGTAGGTGTTTGGGCGATTATGGCAATAAGTGTGGCTAATGCAACTAAAAATTCAACAATTGTATATGTATGTTATATTGTTGCATCAATATTAATGGTTGCAATAATATGGCGTATTTTTAACAAGAGAAAATTGATGATTGCTTAATGATATAGTTGAATATTTTTGTTATAGTAAATATTTAGCTTTTTAAAAAATTTGATTTTAAAACTTCTTGTGCAGCCAATTTCCCACTTTTCATTGCTGCATTAATAGACCCATTTAAAGTAAAATCACCACAAATAAAATAATGCTCAGCTATCTTAATTTTATCACTTGTAGTGTCGTTAATTACATGTTTATCTGCAGGTAATGCATATGGGATACGATATGTAGCTAAGTGTTTCCAATCTTTAGCATTAGGATAATAACTTAAAAGCTCAGCTTTAACTTTCTCTTCTAAATTAAGTTCAATATGAATTTCGATTTCTTTTATAGAAACAGAAATTAGAGACATACCTTTTGGAGCATAATTTGGAGCAATATGATCCATAAATGCAATATTATTGATCAACTCACTACTGTTTGTATTTAAGGTAATTCTGTCTATAAAATCAGTTTTATTTAAAGCACTGAAGTATAAAGTTGTATTACTTTTAGGTGTTGTGATGCTGTTTTTTTGGTATGGTGAAGGTATATTTACAGCAGTAGTTGCTATAATTATCGCATTTGCCGAGTATCTTTTACCATTTATTGTAATTGCTGTATTTTGATCAAAAGTTTCAACCTTTTCATTCAAAAGTATTTCACTTTTATCTAGCCCTTCTGCAAGTTGATTACTAATCATTCCCATTCCATTTGCAGGTACAGCAGCTGATCCCGAGCCGAACATTTTAAACAAAAATTCAAACATTCTGCTAGAAGTCTCCAATTGATTTTCTAAAAATATGCCTGAAAAAAATGGTCTGAAAAATTTTTCAATAAACTTTTCACTAAACCCGTATTCTTGTAAATACTGAAATGTTGTCCTTTCTTTTCTTTCAAAAATTTGTTTTAACGAAGTGCTAGCTAGGCTTATTTTTAGCTTTAATAATAAGAGTTTATCTTTTAAATTTCCGATAGGCGAAAATAAAGTTTGCAACAATAAAAGTGGCTCTCTGAATGGATCTCCTATCTTATAAGTTTGCTGATTGTCGATGATTAAAGCACCAGGTTTAAAATGTTTTAAATTTAATTTTTGATAATCTAAAAATTCCATTGCTTCTGGATAGGAAGTTAACAGTACTTGAAAGCCTCTATCTAATAAAAAGCCGTCTTTGTGATCAGTTCTTACCCTACCACCGACACCATCTGAAGATTCGATGAGTAGAATTTTTTTATTTGCCGCTTTTAATATTTTTGCAGCCGTTAAACCTGCAATTCCTGCTCCAACAATAATTACATCGTAGTCTGTTTTCATTTTTAGCGAAACTAAAATTCTGTTTTTATTGAGGTAGGCACATTTGGTTTAGCATAATTCAATTGTGCTATCAAATTTGTGCTATAATAACTATCTAATCCAGCGACTGTAATTGTACCCGCTTTTTGATGGTTAACATTTCCATCTGGTTCGATTAAATCTTCACTTAATAAAACGCGTTCAATTTTTCCGATAACCATTGTGGTTTGGTTAACGTTTATTGGTATAATTTCTTGTAAACTTAAGGCTATTTTAATAGTTGATTCGGCTACAAAAGGGGCTTCAAAATCAGTAATGAAATATTCTGTTAAGCCACACTCTACAAATTCTGAACAACCACTTGTATATCTTGCGCTTGTTTGATGTGCTTTTTGATAAAAACTTTCAGTTATATTGTTAAAGGTATAATAGCCTGTTCTTTTGATATTTTTTAAAGTGTCATGGTCTTCAGACTGTGGTCTAAATATCATTCCTAAAAGTGCAGGTGAGGCGCCTAAATGAAATATAGAATTGAAAATACCTACATTACTATGTCCGTTTTCGCTTATAGTGCCTACCAATTGAAGGCATTTAAATCCAGGAAGAGAATTGATTAAAGTTGCACAGTATCTTTTCTCCATTTGCTGTAAAGAGGTTCTTGTTATCTCCATCAATTAAAAATTGGTTCTTAAAGAGCTCATTCCTCCATCTATTCTAATCACTTGACCAGTAATCCAACTATTGTTATCTGATAGCAGAAATGCAATTGCCGAACTGACGTCTGCAGGAGTGCCGTACCTTCCAATTGGATGCCTTTTCGCTGCTGCTTCCTTTTTTTCAGGAGTATTTAAAAATTTTTCTGCCATTGGTGTTTCAGTTAATGAAGGTGCAACTACATTAACTCGAATGTTTTGACTGGCAAATTCTGCAGCTAAAGCAACTGCAAAACCTTCTAATGCTGCTTTTGAAGCAGCAATGCTTGCATGAAAACCCATTCCTGTTTTTGCAGCTACTGAACTAATTAAAACAATTGATGCTCCTTCTGCATTTTTTAGTGCTTTTAAAGCTTGTTGGATAACCATAGCTGCCCCAACAACGTTCAATTGGAAATCATTGGTGAAGTCCTCTGCTTGTATTCTCGCAAAAGGCTTCAAATTAATATTGCCTACGGCATAGACTAAACCATGTAAATGCTCTGGAATAAAGTTTGCTAAAGCTTCTGGATTTTTTAAAACATCCATTTCTTGGAAATGAATTTCTTCTGGCCAATTCTCGGCTTTGCTTCTAGATGCTGCATAAATAGTTGCGCCTTGATTTAACAATGAACCGGTTAAATTTAAACCTATTCCAGAGCTTGCTCCAATTATCAAGATATTTTTGTTTTTAAAACTCATATCCCAACATATTTTAGAAATTCTTTTTTTGTGTTTTCTTCTAAAAATCTACCACTAAAAGAAGTCGTAATTGTAGAACTTCCAGCATCACGTATACCTCTAGATGATACGCAATGATGGTTTGCATCAATCATAACAGCTACATCTTCAATTCCCATCGCCGCTTTTATTTCTTCGCAGATTTGTATGGTCAACCGTTCTTGTACTTGTGGTCTTTGAGAAAAATATTGAACAATTCGGTTTAATTTTGATAAACCAATAACCGTCCCATTACTAATGTATGCAACATGTGCTTTGCCAGTAATTGGTACAAAATGATGCTCACAATTGCTAAAGACAGCAATGTTTTTTTCAACTAGCATTTCCTTATACTGATAAGGGTTTTTAAATAATGTAGGAACAGGTTTATTTGATGGATTTAAACCGCTAAAAATTTCTTTTACATACATTTTAGCAATTCTTTTTGGAGTGCCTTTTAAACTGTCGTCGTTAAGGTCTAAGCCTAGAATATTTAGAATGCTTGTAAAATGATTAGTAATTAAAGAAATCTTTGTATCGTCATCTATCTCAAAAGCATTTTCTTTTAAAGGTGTAGCGAAATCCATTATTTTTAAATCTTGTTCGAAAACATTTAGCTCTTCTGTCATAAATATTGTTTTGGTATATTTTTATATTAATGAAGTAAATAAAGGTACAAAAGTATACTATTACAAAAGATTTAAAAATCAATTTAAAGTAATATTATAATGTTGTTAATTAATACTAGTTCTTATGCCAAAGTTTATTAAACTTTGGTTGTACAATTAATGCTTAATGAATTTGTAACTTTATGATATGGAAAACCTTAGTGAAATAGCCGAATTTAAATCTTCTCCAGAATTGGTGGAAAAGTTACTAAAATATAGTATTCAAAAAAAATACGATGCTGGTAGCATCATTTTAAATGAGAATGCACATATCCGTTCTATTCCTATTGTTATAAAAGGAAGTATTAAGGTAATTCGTACAGAAGAAGATGGAAGGGAAATTTTACTATATTATATTAAGGCTGGAGAAAGTTGTATCATGTCTTTTATGGGTACACTCCATAATGAAACAAGTAAAGTAAAAGCAGAAGTAGAGGAAGATGCAGAAATTCTCTTTTTACCTGTTGATAAAGTTTCGCTATTTATCAAAGAATATCCACAATGGTTAGAGTATATTTTCCGTTTGTATCACATGCGTTTTGAGGAGCTGTTAGACATTGTAAATGCAATTGCATTTAAAAAAGTAGACGAAAGATTACTTTCATTACTTAAGAAAAAAGAAGAGTTGACAAAAAGTAAAACTCTTAATACTACACATGAACAATTAGCAAATGAATTAGGTACTGCTCGTGTAGTGGTATCAAGATTATTAAAGCAATTAGAGGAAGATGGTATTTTACAACTTGGCCGTAATAAAATAGTTCTTATGTAACTAAAGTAGCTGTATGAATTAATTCAATAGTTGATCTTTGGGTTATTAAATACACATTAAGTAATATAAAACTATGTTTTTTCAACACGTTTTCGATAAGAGTTTAGCTCAAGGAAGTTATTTTATAGGCTGTCAAGCAACCGGTGAGGCAATCGTAATTGATGCACAAAGAGATACTGATGTTTACCTAGAAATTGCTAAAACAAATAATTTACGCATTACACATATTGCCGAAACTCATATTCATGCAGACTTTCTTTGCGGTTCAAGAGAGCTTGCAGCAGTAACAGGTGCAAAAATGTATCTTTCTGATGAAGGAGGCCCAGATTGGCAATATGAATTTTCGCACGTTGGTGTAAAAAATGGAAGTATAATTAAAGTTGGTAATCTTACTTTAGAAGTGATGCATACGCCAGGTCATACGCCAGAAAGTATTAGTTTTTTGTTAACAGATCATCCCGCAACAGCGCAACCAATAATGATTTTTACTGGAGATTTTGTTTTTGTAGGAGATATTGGAAGACCAGATTTGTTAGAAAAGGCAGCTGGCTTAATTGGTACAAAAGAAATTGGCGCTAAACAGATGTTTCAATCTCTCAAAAAGTTTGCAGCCTTACCCGAGTTTGTGCAGGTTTGGTCGGCACATGGTGCGGGTTCTGCCTGTGGTAAGGCTTTAGGCGCAGTACATAGCTCTACCGTTGGATACGAAAAAATAAGAAATTGGGCATTTCAATACGGTGACGATGAAACTGGTTTTACCTCCTATCTTTTAGCAGACCAACCAGAACCGCCAAAATATTTTGCAATGATGAAGCACCTTAATAAGGTTGACCGTCCGCTATTGGTTGAAGTTCCAAAACATTCAAAGTTAAGTAAAGAGCAGTTTTTAACAGCTTATGGCAATGGTATTAAAGTAATTGATACACGTAATAAAGTAGATTTTGCAAATGGATTTTTACCAAATAGTTATAACATTCAGAATAATAATTCGATAGCTACTTGGGCGGGGTGGTTGTTAAATTATCAAGAGCAATTTATATTGGTAGCTGATGATAATGAAATGGATGGTTTAACGCGTAAATTGATGCGTATTGGTTTAGATAATATCTATGGTTATATATCAAATGTTGAGAATTTAGATATTGAATTACAAAAAGCAGATGTAATTGCGATAGATGAGTTTAAAAATTACATCAGCAAAGAAAATGTTCAAATTGTAGATGTTAGGGGTGCAACTGAATTTGAAGCCGGCCATATACAGGGGGCTGTAAATATTTTTGTTGGAACACTACAAGATCATTTAGCTCAAATTAGTAAAGAAAAACAAATTGTTATTCATTGTCAATCTGGCGACCGATCTGCTATTGCAAATTCTATTTTAGCTAGAAATGGCTATTCAAATGTCAAAAATTATGCTGGCGGAATGAAAGAATGGGCAGCAAATAATGAAACTATAATTAAGGGTAAATAAATAAAAATAAATAGTAATGGGATTTTTTTCAGCAATTTTCGGAAAAACGGATAATAGTCAATTAATTGAAGCAATTAAAGAGGGTGCATTTTTAGTAGATGTACGTTCGCCAGGAGAGTTTGCTTCAGGTAGTGTTAAAGGAGCGGTAAATATTCCACTAGATAGGTTGCAAAGCCAACTCGTGAAATTTAAAGCAAAAAAGAACATTGTTGTTTTTTGTTTGAGTGGTGGCAGAAGTAGCCAAGCTAAAAGTATTTTGGAGCAAAATGGATTTCAAAATATAATTAATGGCGGTGGCTGGCAAAATGTAAATCAAGTTGTAAATGGGTAAAGAAGAAAAAGAGTTACAAAATTTCTTCACGCAAAGTGAAAATTCAATTGACGGATTGTACTGGGATTCGAAGTGGAAAAGTAACCAAACTGGTTGGGATGTTGGTAAGGCTACGCCTGCAATAACTACTTATATGGCGCAATATGATAATAAAAATTCGGCAATTTTAATTCCAGGATGCGGCAATGCATACGAAGCTGAATTTTTAGTTAAAAGTGGATTTACAAATATTTCTTTAATAGATGTAGCACCAAATGTAGTTGATAAATTAAAGGAGAAATTTGCTTCTGCTTCACAAGTGAAAGTGTTTTGTGGCGATTTTTTTGATCATCAAGGAAATTACGATTTGATAATTGAGCAAACTTTTTTCTGTGCAATTCCACCAAATAGAAGGAACGATTATGCAGAGAAAATGGCTTCATTACTTAATATAAATGGTAAAATAATAGGCTTACTATTTAATAAAATATTTGAAAATCAAGGGCCGCCTTTTGGAGGTTCTTCGAATGAGTATAAAGTGATTTTTGAGCCCTATTTTACTATTAAAATAATGGATGAATGTTATAATAGCATTTTGCCAAGAGCAAATTCGGAAGTATTTATTAACTTAATTAAAAAATAGAAATTATGAAAAAAAACATGGGAACAATAGATAAAACAATTCGTATTATAATCGCAATTGTTATTGGAGTGTTGTACTTTACAAATGTTATTTCTGGGACAATTGCAATGGTATTAGGTGTTTTGGCTATAGTTTTTGTAGCAACTTCGTTTATTAGTTTTTGTCCATTATACCTGCCTTTTAACATTAATACTTGTAAAAAGAAAAATTGATGAAAAACTATTTTAAAAATTGGAACTTCATGCGATTGCTACGTTTAGCAATGGGTATTTATATTATCGTAATAGGAATTCAAGAAAACAATATTTGGTTTATTGTCTTAGGCGGAATGTTTTCGCTAATGCCTTTATTCAATATTGGTTGTTGTGGTATTTCTAACTGTAATGTTCCTGAAACAAAAAGTAACAAAAAAACAGGAGAAATTACTTTTGAAGAAGTCAAATAACTTGAAAAGATAAAATGAATTTTTTTAAAAATAACTTATTAGTTGTAGTGGGTATAATAATGGGTTCAGTAGCTGGATACCTTTATTGGAAATTTATTGGTTGTAATTTTGGCACATGCTTAATTACTTCAAAGCCCTTAAACAGTTCAATTTATGGGGCAGTAATGGGTGGCTTTATATTCTCTATGGCTAAGAAAAATAAAACAGTATGACATTTCAAGAAATAACAAATAGCGATAAGCCCGTATTGGTGGATTTTTTTGCCGAATGGTGTGGGCCTTGTAAAATGATGGCACCTATTTTAGAAGATTTAAAAAAGCGTGTAGGAGAAAATGCTAGCATTATTAAAATTGATGTAGATAAAAATCCGCAAGTAGCTACACTTTATCAAGTTCGTGGCGTACCTACTTTGATGTTATTTAAGAATGGTAAAACCTTATGGAGAAAATCTGGGGTAGTAACTGCAAATGAATTAGAAAGTTTAATTAACACACATAAATAAAATTAAAAGTATTTAAAACAAAAAGCCTTTAACTGTTTAAAGTTAAAGGCTTTTTATTTAAGTAGCGGGAACGAGAGTTGAACTCGTGACCTCAGGGTTATGAATCCTGCGCTCTAACCAACTGAGCTACCCCGCCGGGTCTTTAAAAACCTGTCTAAAAGACTTTGTTTTTTTAAAGAGTTGCAAATATAGAATAAATTACTTTTCTTTAGAAACAAATAGTAAAAATTTATACTATTTTTAAAATGCGGGATTTATAAGAATGTCAGAAAAGAAAAAATTTACGTTAGAATATGAGTTGAGATCATCTCCACGTATATTATTTAGTTTTATTAGCGAACCTAATGGCTTATCACAATGGTTTGCAGATGATGTAGTTTTTAGAGATCAAGTATATACATTTACTTGGGATGATGAGGTGTTGAAAGCAAAACTGTTAAGTATAAAAGAAAATAAATTGGTTAAATTCAAGTGGTTAGATGATGAACCACATTGCTATTTCGAAATGGAAATTGTACAAGATGAGTTAACCAACGATGTAGCACTCGCAATTACTGATTTTGCTACTGATGAAACAATAAATGAGAAAACTCAAATTTGGGATAACCAAATAACTTATCTGCTTAGTGTAATAGGTGCTTAAATTTTCGTTAGCATTGTTTATCTTTGCATATTGAAAAAGATACACTTACTTCTTATAAAAGCATTCATAAGGCCATTTATAGTCACATTTTTTATTGTGATGTTTATCCTTTTAATGTTTTTTCTGTTTAAATACATTGATGATTTAATAGGGAAAGGGTTTGAATGGTATACAATTGCAGAAGTAATGGTTTATGCTTCTGCTACTAATGTGGCAATGGCATTACCACTCGCTGTGTTACTCTCTTCTATTATGACATTTGGTAATTTAGGAGAGAACTATGAGCTAGTTGCAATTAAATCTGCTGGAGTATCTCTCCAAAAGGCAATGAGACCATTATTTATCCTAATCATTGGTCTTTCTCTCAGCTCATTTCTCTTTATGGACTATATGTTGCCTAAGGCAAATGCAAAGTTCTATTCTTTGATATTCGATATCAGAAATAAAAAATTATCATTTTTAATTAAACCTGGAGTTTTTAATAACAGTATACCAGGTTACGCCATTAGAGTAGACCACAAAGGTGGAGTTGGCGTTGATTCTTTATATGGATTGTTAATTTATGATCACACCAGTATTAGTGGAATACCTAAAATAATAATGGCAAAACAAGGTAGAATGACAAAAACTAGTGATGGCAAGTACATGATTTTGCAATTAAGTGATGGAATTAGGTATGAAGAAGCAAGTGGTAGTGGTATTTATAATCCTAGAAGAACTTTTACAAGAATGCGGTTTAAAGAAACTGAGGTGAAGTTAGATTTTTCTACTTTTGGAAAAATGAGCAGAACCGAAGAATCTAGACTTGGGAATAATGCGCCAATGCAAAATTTGAAAGGCTTAAAAAAGAGAGAAGATTCTTTAGTGAAGAACTTAGATAGCTTAGGTAAAGCTATTAAGATTAATATCAGTAGTTATTATAAAACTAGTAACATAGTAAAAGGATACACTAAAGTAAAAACACCAGCTAAAGTAATAAAAGGCTCTATGTTAGATGTCATTCCTCAAAATGCATTGAGGATGGCTCTGAAAAATGGTTCAGACCTAACATCTAGTGTTAAACAGGTTGCAAATAATAGTATCGCTGAATTTGATTATAAAAGTAGAGATGTCATTGGAACGAAAGTAGAATTTCAAAGAAAATTTACACTAGCTTTTTCTTGTTTGTTATTGTTTTTTATTGGCGCACCATTAGGAGCAATAATTAGAAAAGGCGGATTGGGATTGCCAGTTGTAATTGCGGTTTTTTTCTTTTTAATTTATCATATTATTTCTACTGTTGCGGAAAAATCTGCAAAAGAAGGCACAATAGACCCTGTATTAGGTATGTGGATGGCAGTGATCGTATTAACGCCTCTCGGTGTGTTTTTAACCTATAAAGCTACTGTAGATTCTGCATTGTTTGATTTAGATTATTATAAACAGCTTTTTTTAGGGTTATTTAAACGTAAAAGACTTAAGGTTTAAAATTAGTTAAATCTACTTTTTACTTACTTATATATGATATTTTACAAACAATATTGCTTTTAAAGATTGTAACTTTGTAAAATAATTATCAAGCTGTTTTACCTCTTGATAAAGAATTAGATTGATCATGGAAATTAAACTGAACACGATAGAAGAAGCTCTTGAGGATATCAAAGCTGGTAAAATAATAATTGTAGTAGATGATGAAGACAGAGAAAATGAAGGTGATTTTATTACTGCTGCCAGAAATGTAACTCCAGAGGTTATTAATTTCATGTCAAAGTATGGTCGTGGTTTAATTTGTGCGCCATTAATGGAAGATATGTGTGATGATTTGCAACTTGATTTAATGGTTCAAAACAACACAGTACTTCATCAAACGCCCTTCACGGTGTCTGTTGATTTAATTGGTCAAGGATGTACCACTGGTATATCTACTCATGATAGAGCTAAAACAGTGCAGGCACTAATTAATCCAAATACAAAACCTGAAGATTTAGGAAGACCAGGTCATATATTTCCTTTAAGAGCTAAAAGAGAAGGTGTATTAAGAAGAACTGGCCACACTGAAGCAACAATTGATATTGCTAGACTTGCGGGTTTTGAACCTGCCGGTGTATTGGTAGAAATTATGAATGAAGATGGTACAATGGCTCGCTTACCAGATTTAATGTTAATTGCCGCTCATCATCAACTTAAAATAATTTCAATAAAAGATTTAATCGCCTATCGCTTAGCTGCAGAGAGTTTAATTAAAGAAGAGGTTAGCGTTGATTTACCTACACAGTGGGGAGATTTTAAAATGACAGCCTACACGCAAGTAAGTAATAATGCTACACATTTAGCAATTAGTAAAGGGCAGTGGAATGAAGATGAGCCTATATTAGCTCGTGTACATAGTTCATGTGTTACTGGTGATATATTCGGTTCTTGCCGTTGCGATTGTGGTCCCCAGCTTCATAAAGCTTTTCAAATGATAGAGAAAGAGGGGAAAGGGTTAATCGTTTACATGAACCAAGAAGGTAGAGGAATTGGGCTAATTAATAAGTTGCGTTCTTATAACCTGCAAGATGCAGGCCTTGATACTGTAGAGGCTAATATTGAATTAGGTTTTAAAGGCGACGAACGTGATTATGGTGTTGGGGCTCAAATTTTAAGAGCTCAGGGGGTAACCAAAATGCGTTTAATGTCTAATAATCCTACAAAGAGAGCTGGTTTAATTGGTTATGGTTTAGAGATTGTAGAAAACATTGCTATAGAGGTAGAAAGTAACCAACATAATGAAACTTATCTTAAAACTAAAAGAGATAAAATGGGTCATCAAATTATGAATAGTTAAGCTATTTTTTTAGCTAATTATTTTTTCTGATTTTTCTTGCTTTGGTTAATAATGGCTTCTTTATTAACTATATCTTTGGTTTTTTCAGCTTCTTTCTTTTTCTGGTCTCTTTTGTATTTACCAGTAACTTTATTTAAGAACTCGCTAAATGAATCAAATTGCTGACTGTAAATTAAACCTAAAGAGTTTACATTAGTATTTTGATCTATTCCTGGATTTGCAAAGATACTTTGTAGTGTTGGGGGTTTATTTGCTAATTTTCCTACCAAAGTCCCATCTTTTTTAATTAGTGCTAAAATCTCAACTTCACGGCCAACATTATCTTTGTTAAATCCTATTGGAGAAAAATCATTAGCGCTTTTTGTATCTATAATACCAGCATTTATAATAATTCTACCATCAAATAATTTTATTGATGTACTAAAATCACTAAGTGATCGAACATTGAAATCTACAAAATTCAGGTTTAATGAAGAAAGTACGTTATTAAATTGATTAAAAATTAATTCTGTTGCTGTACTTGCTCCAACTGAACTCAATTGTTGAGCAAGATTTGACTGGCCACTTCCTGGTGCAAATCTGCGTTGTATAATTAAGCTCAAAGCTTGTGTATTTAGGTTATTACCATCGTTAAAGTAAGCTTGAAATTCTTCTTTTTTAGCAGGGTTGGCTGGGAAAAAAATATCTAGATTGATTTCTGGTTGTAATAATGGACCTGATAATCCCATTTCTACTTCCGTTTGTATTCTTTCATTTGGATTATTGCCTAAATCTCTATTAGCGGCAGCATATAAATCTGCAGTACTTGCTCTTAGTGAGTAAATTGCTTTAAGATTAATTTGTGCAGTAGTCGGGTTTCCTGTCCAACGTATAGTTCCCCCTTGTCTAATATCAAGCCTTTTGTTAATCACTTCTTGAGCTGTAAAATCGAAAAAACCAGTTTCAATAATATAATCACCTTTCATTTCAAAATCACCTGCAGAATTAATTTTGAGCTCTAATTCCATATTTCCTTTGCCACTTAATTTACCTAAAATGGTGTAAATATTAGCCGTACTATTAGGATCTACTTTTAATTTAAAGTTCATTTTTAACCCATTAAAGTTGGGTTTTTTTATTGCGATTTGTGTGGTGTCTTTACTTACAAAAGTTATAAAATCTTTATCGCTTACTGTTTCGGAGCTATTAAGTGGTAGATTAAAAACAGTTCCTTTCTCTGCTTTTGCATCGATATCTATAGTCATATCGTCTGTTGGTCCTCTAAAAGAGAATTTTCCAGAGGCATATGCTCTTCCATAATAAACAGAATTGTCTTTAGAAGTTGTGTTTAGCGCCATAAAGTTAGCGGCTATCAATTCTGCTTGAATATCTGGATTGTCTAGGTTATTTAAATCTACTGTGCCATTAGCAATAGCTTCATTACCTTCAATATCATTTAAGGTAAGATTGTCTAATTTAATTATGGTATTATTAACTTCAACCTTATCACTAATGATATAGGTAGTTTTTAAATAATTAACAGTCATTTGCCCTTTATCGAAAGAGATATCACCGTTAATTACTGGTTTTTCGAAATTGCCTTTTACAGTTAAGTTTGCAGAAATATTACCTTTTAGATTAGAAACCAATTTATTTAAAACGGGTTCTAATACGGTCAATTTACTATCTGCTAATTTTACATCGAGGTCTATATTTTTTTCTTTTAAGTCTAAATTTCCAGTAGCTTTTAAAGTTTCTAGATTGTCAGTTATAATCTGAGTATACACATTTGCTACATTTTTGGTTTTATCAAAAGATGAAGTATCGGTTAGTTTTCCTATATAAGTATTATTAAATGTCAATGAATCAATGGTAATACTATCATTAACACTAACAGTATTCATTACATTGTATAGGCGAGTTTTGCCATTTAACTTTCCAGATAAATTTAGGCCCACAGTTTTAAAGAAAGGGTTCAATGTTTTGAGGTTAAAATCTTTGAATCCTATAAGTAGTAAATCTTTAGGGTCATCAGATAAAATTCCATCAACAGTTATGAGCTGATTACCATTACTTAAATCAAAATTATTAATTTCAGTTTTACCATTATTGAAATTAATATTTACCTTTTCCTGAATGGTCCAATTTTCATTGTTAATTTTTAGATCAGAGGGTAAAACACTGATTTTTGCAGTAATATTACTTGAAAATTCTACTAAGCCGTTTAAATCTAATTGGTTATTGTCGTCTGCATTTGAAAGCTTAATGTTTAATGCAAGGCTATCGTTTCTTAAAAGATTTGAAATATTTATATTTTTAATATATAAACTGTCATTTAAATCAATCCGATCTGCGGTTATAATTGCTTGCAGTTGGTCTGTAGTTGTATTCTCATCAATAATAATATTGTTTGCAGTAATGCCTTTATAGCTTATTTTTTTTATACTTCCGTTAAGTGTTGCAATATTGTTTCTCGAATCGAAATTTCCAACTAATAACGCTTGTTCATCAATTTTTAATCCTGGTAAAATTAATTCAGCTATTGGCTCAAACCTTTTGACTTTTAACCTAAAATTAAATATCTGCGTATTGTATTTTATAATTTTTGTATCTAGCGAGGGAACGTAAGTTTTGGCAATAGCTTTATAATAAGAAACAATCGTATTCAAATCATACTGACCATTAATACTTGCATCTAAAATATCTGATCTAACAGATAAAGATCTGTTAACGCCTATTCCATTTGCGGTAAGTTGTACCGAATCTATATTATAAATTCCTTTTACATTGTTTAATCTGATTTTCTGTATAGAAAGATCTCCTTGAATATTATCGAGATTTTTCCCTGAGAAATTAGTGCTAAATGTTGCATCAACCATTAGCGAATCTTTATAAAGATTTAATGCTTTTAACTTAGCGTTTCTAATATTTGCTTTAAAGTTAAAAACAGGAAGTTCTGGGTTTAAGTTTACACCACCATCAAAATCTAATTGAACATTTTTATCATTAATTTTTAAGTTTCCATCAAAAAATTTCTTTTCAAATGTTCCATTTACTGTTACGTTTCTATAACGGTAATTGTTAAAATCAATATAAGAAACCGTTCCATTTAATTGCTCTTTTAGCTCGTCTATTTCGGATCCTTTTCCTTTTACATATAATTCTGAAGTAATTCTGCCAATTGTTTTTTCTTCAAGTAATTCTCCTAAATTAAAATCAAATGTTTTTACATTTCCAGCATAAGATGGTATCCCATTTTTGTCAATTTTCATATTGACATCAGATTTTATACGACCAATTTTGGTTTTAAATTCACCATAGGCAATAAAATCATTTTGAAATCCTGTAAACGAGCCATTAAAATTAATATTTCCAAACTTGCTTACAATAGCAGGGATTGCTTCCTTTTTCTTTCCAGTGATATCTGTTAAGATTTCATCCAAATCTTTTTTATTACTAGCTGCCATTTCAATTTTCATATCCATGAAGGTCTTCTCCCAATTGGGTAAGCCTTTCATGGTAAAATCTCCTTTTATATAGGTAGCATTGCCAGCTTTTATGGCTAATTTTCTTGCTTTTAAATCATTTACATATCCAGTAATTTTACCATCAATGTTAATGTCTAGTTTCATGTCATTTAATTCGGGCGCAAAAAAAGCAATATCACGAGATGAAATTTGACTGCCCTTAAAATTAGCTTTCATGTAAACTTTGTCTACATAATTATTAAAGTCTTTGAATTTGTTAAATTTCATCTGGAAATAATCTGTCAAACGAGTTCTCCCAGTAACTAATAATAAATTTTGTAATTCAATAGCATTGGTGTCAATTGAGGTAAGAGCAGATAGGTTTTTTAAATAAAAACCACTTTTTTCATGCAGTGTTAAGTCTTTAATATTTGCTTGTATAACGTGGTCTCTCGTATTCAAATTCTCGAATATGCCATTTAAGTTCGTTACATTAATATCATCAAAATTAACACCTTTAACTACGGTATCAACTTTTAAGTTTTTGTATTTAAAATTTAAATTATTCAGAATAATCTGATCGAATGAGAATTGGAATTTTTTTCTTTTCGGTCTATTTAATGGCGCTGGACTATCAAAATAGTCAATTATAAAATCTAGGTTTGAAGTTTTGTCTTTATATTCTTTAAGGAAAAAAGTGCCATTATCTATTTTTACAGTTTTTACATCGAGCACTCTTTCTTTAAGAGATAATTTATTCAGGTCTACTAAAAATTCTGGAAATTTAGCAAGTGTATCTTTCTGTAAATCTAAAACCACTAAATTTTCTAACACAACAGATTTGAATGGTTTAATGTATAAGCCACCTATTTTAATCGTAGTTTTTAATTCTTTTGATAGATATGCTGCTGCTTTTTTTGCTGCGTAAGTCTGTACAGGCTTAAACTGAAAAGAAAAAATGACAATAACAAGCAACAATATAAGTGATGCCAGAGTCCAAAGCAGTATTTTTAATAGTTTTTTAATAGTTTTGTAGCTTAATAATAATAAACGTGTCTGTAATACTTGCTATAGAATCTTCTTGTGATGAAACTTCGGTTGCTATTTGTAATAACGGCAAAATTACTGCCAATGTTATTGCAAACCAAACAATTCATGAAAAATATGGAGGGGTAATTCCAGAATTAGCATCAAGAGTTCATCAGCAAAATATTGTGCCCGCTGTTCAGCAAGCTTTGGCAATTGCCAAAGTTAATAAAAATGAGCTAAATGCTGTAGCTTTTACGCGTGGACCAGGTTTATTAGGTGCATTATTAGTCGGTGTTTCTTTTGCTAAATCATTTGCATTAGCTTTAGATTTACCATTAATAGCGGTTAATCATATGCAAGCTCATATTTTAGCCCACTTTATTGATGAGCCAAAACCTAAATTTCCATTTTTATGTCTTACAGTTTCTGGTGGTCACACTCAAATAGTACTTGTAAAAGACTATTTTGATATGGAAATAATTGGAGAAACTTTAGATGATGCCGCAGGAGAAGCCTTTGATAAGACGGCTAAAATATTAAATTTACCATATCCTGGAGGACCTTTAATAGATAAATATGCAAAAGAGGGAGATCCATTAGCATTTAAATTTCCGGTTCCACAAATACAAGGGTTAAATTATAGTTTTAGCGGATTTAAAACCTCAATTTTGTATTTTATAAGAGATAAGCAAAAAGAAAATAATTTATTTGTCGAACAGAGTTTAGCAGATATTTGTGCTTCTGTTCAACATAGTATTGTAAATATTTTATTAAACAAGTTAAAGAAAGCCGCTAAGCAATATAATATTAACGAAATTGCAATTGCTGGAGGAGTTTCGGCAAACTCAGGGTTAAGAAATGCACTCTTAGCTATGAAAGAGTCTGCGGGTTGGAATGTTTACATTCCAGCATTTGAATATTGTACAGATAATGCAGCAATGATTGCCATTGCAGGATATCATAAGTTTTTAGCCGAAGATTTTGTAGGGCAAGATATTTCGCCTATGGCGAGAATGAATTTTTAAATAAATAATTATGGGAGCAAATAGTTTTATATTTTTTGGGTTGTTGTTAATTCCACTTTTAATTTTTCTTGTATGGGTAATTAAACAGGATAAAAAGAGAAATTATTTAGGTCTTTTCTTTTTAATTGTAGGGATTGTTATTGCAACTTACACCATCATAGTTTTAGATAAAAAGTATCTTAATCCAGAAGGATTAACACCTAAACAAGGCGTGATCCCAAAATCTTCTAGCTTTAAATAACAATAAATAAAAAATGCCACTTAAATTAAGTGGCATTTTTTATTTAAATCATTAAGTAGTAATTAGACTAACCTATTCTTTAGCTTCTAGTTTCTCACCAGTCACTTCAGCTCTAATTTTTGCTTCTATCTCATCAGATAATTCAGGATTATCAAGTAATAAATTTTTAACTGCGTCTCTTCCTTGTCCTAGTTTTGTTTCACCATAAGAGAACCAAGAACCAGCTTTTTTAATAATGTTAAAGTCTACGCCCAAATCTATAATTTCTCCGGTTTTAGAAATTCCTTCTCCGAACATAATGTCAAATTCTGCAATTCTGAATGGCGGTGCTACTTTGTTTTTTACAATTTTTACTTTAACTCTATTTCCAGAAACTTCATCAGAATCTTTAATTTGTGAAGTTCTACGGATATCTAAACGTACAGATGCATAAAATTTAAGCGCATTACCTCCAGTTGTAGTTTCTGGATTACCGAACATTACACCAATTTTCTCACGTAATTGGTTAATGAAGATACAGCAACATCCCGTTTTTGAAATTGTACCTGTTAGTTTACGTAAGGCTTGGCTCATTAAACGAGCTTGTAATCCCATTCTGCTGTCGCCCATTTCACCTTCAATTTCTGCTTTAGGTACTAATGCAGCAACAGAGTCAATAACGATAACATCAATAGCTCCAGAACGAATTAAATTATCGGCAATTTCTAAAGCTTGTTCACCATTGTCTGGTTGAGAAATTAAAAGGTTATCTACATCTACACCTAATTTTTTAGCATAACCTTTGTCAAATGCATGTTCTGCATCTATAAATGCCGCAATACCGCCCTTTTTTTGCGCTTCTGCAATAATATGGGTTGCTAAAGTAGTTTTACCAGAAGATTCTGGGCCATATATCTCAATTACACGACCTTTTGGTACGCCACCAATCCCTAATGCGATATCTAAACTAATAGATCCTGTAGAAATCGAGTCAATGGCTTCCACGGGTGCGTCACCTAATTTCATAACAGAGCCTTTTCCGTATGATTTTTCTAATTTATCTAGCGTTAATTGTAATGCTTTTAATTTTTCTGCGTTTGGGTTCATGTTCGTAAATCTAATTAAATAAAATATATGTATCGGCTAATAATCATTGTTGATAAATACTAATAACTTTAGCAAACATATTAAATTAATTTTATTATTCGCAAATGTTTTTAAATTTATTTTTTTAAAATAGGCTTTTAAGCTAATTTATTTAGTTTTTTGCTGTTCAAAATATTTACAAAAATGTGTTAACTGGCAAATATTACATTTTGGACTTCTAGCAACGCATACATATCTACCATGTAGTATTAACCAATGGTGCGCCATTGCTATTGTATGCTGAGGTAAATTTTTAACCAAATCTTTTTCTACCGCAAGTGGTGTTTTTCCTTTCGTTAACCCTAATCTATTGGCTACTCTAAAAACATGTGTGTCTACAGCCATAGCGGGTGCATCATAAACTACAGAAGCAATTACATTTGCTGTTTTGCGACCAACTCCTGGCATTTTTTGTAGCTGATCTATATCTGAAGGTACTACATTATTAAATTCGTTTACTAAGATGTTTGCCATTCCTACCAAATGTTTGGCTTTGTTATTTGGATAGCTTACACTTCTAATGTAATCAAAAACAATGTCTGGGGTAACTTCCGCCAATGCGTTTGCATTTGGAAAACGTTCAAAGAGTGCTGGTGTAACCTGATTTATTCTTTTGTCTGTACATTGTGCAGAAAGAATAACTGCAACTAATAATTGATAAGGATTATTGTAATGTAATTCAGTTTCTGCGTTTGGTTGTTTAGTAGCAAAATGAGATACAAAAAGTCGATAACGTTCTTTCTTAAGCATAAACAAATATAGGATGGAGAATTGAGATATTACAAACAATGTTAATCAACTGAATATCGTTTTACGTTACCAACTAAGTGATGTTTTTTAAACTGAAAAAGCTTCCCGATTTATTGGGAAGCTTTTTAATTATTTGTCTTTTGAATAAGCTAATATCTTTTCAATAGTTTCATCTGAAGGATCTTTGACTAGCTTATTAAGTTGTGACTTAATACTGTTGTAAAACAGTTCGTCTTGTTGTTCTGCCTCATTTGCTGTGTTTTTTATTGGTTTCGCATTAGGTGAACTGACGATTTCATTAGGAGTAGAGGTTTTAATCATACGCAATTACATGGGTTTATTTGAAACTTAAACGTAGTTAACTAAAGTTTATTTTAATTAAGTTAAAGATAAAAATTGTAATTACAAATAAATCTCTTTAAACTAAATAGTTAGGTTTTATGAAAGCCCAATATTGCGTCTAAAATGGTAGATTTTGCCTAAAAAAATCTTTAAAAATTTATTGTTATAAAGAATATTTATATTCCTGTCAAAATTAGAAAAATGTTGTCTTATTAATTTTTTGGAATTAACTTTTATAAGTTACCTCCTTTATATTCATTAACTTACGCAAGTTGCTCAATGCATAGCGCATTCGGCCTAATGCAGTATTAATGCTTACATCAGTAAGTTCTGCGATGTCTTTAAAACTCAAGCCGGCATAATGGCGCATAATTAAAACTTCTTTTTGCTCATCTGGCAAAAGTTGAATTGTTGCCCTTAAATCTGTATAAGATTGTTCTCGAAGCATGCGTTCTTCTGCACTTTCTTCATAAATCTGAATTAAATTTAATACATCTGTACCGTCTGCACTAGTAATAATAGGTGTGCGTTTTTCTTTGCGGAAATAATCAATTACCAAATTGTGTGCGATACGCATTACCCAAGGTAAAAATTTGCCCTCTTCGTTGTATCTGCCACCACGAAGTGTATTTATTACTTTGATAAATGTATCTTGAAAAATATCTTCTGCAAGGTATTGGTCTTTAACCAATAAATAGATAGATGTGTAGATTTTTGACTTGTGCCTGCGGAGTAATTCTTCTAATACAGATTCTTCTCCGTCAAGATATAACTTCACCAAATCCTGATCACTATACTGCTGTAATTTCATAGGAGTGCGTATACTAAAATTCTTCTCTTTTATTAAATAAATAATTAAGTAGCTGTTTTAATCTATATCTTTTCTCCTATTATTAAAGTATTGGTTTCTAGTATTTGTGTGCTATAAACTCAAATGACGGATTTTTTTTTGATAATACAATAATAATTATGTTAAAAAATGTAAAATTTTGTAAAACAGTGCTTATTTAGAGATAGGTTGAAACCAAATTCGTAATTTTGAACTTATAATATTTTATAGCTAGTAGGCAAATGAGTAAGGAAATAGATAAAGATCCACATCAACACATCATTATAAAAGGAGCAAGGGTACACAATCTTAAAAATATTGATGTAGCTATACCAAAAAACAAGCTTGTTGTAATTACGGGGATGTCTGGTTCGGGTAAATCTTCCTTAGCTTTTGATACACTATATGCCGAAGGTCAGCGTCGTTACGTGGAAAGTTTATCATCTTATGCCCGCCAATTTATGGGAAGGATGAATAAACCTGATGTAGATTATATTAAAGGTATTGCGCCTGCTATAGCGATTGAGCAGAAAGTAATCACTTCTAATCCACGGTCTACAGTGGGTACAAGTACCGAGATTTACGATTATTTGAAACTGCTTTTCTCTCGAATTGGGATTACTTATTCGCCTGTTTCTGGTGCCGTTGTTAAAAAAGATACGGTTACTACAGTAGTAGATTTTATTATCGCTTTAGGTAATGATGCAGTTGTCACCATTTTCTGTCCTTTGCATCCGCATAATAACCGTTCTATTAAAGAAGAGTTAGCTGTGCTTTTGCAAAAAGGTTTCTTGCGTGTTTATTTCAAAGATAAAATTGCAAAAATTGAAGAGCTCTTAGAAGATGAAGCAATTAAAGATGTAGAGTTGACCGATACAGAAACCATTCGTATTTTAATAGATCGTATTGTTGTTAACGAAGAAGAAGAAACTTTAAGTCGCATTGCGGATTCTGTGCAAACTGCATTTTTTGAAGGCAAAGGCGATTGTTTTGTAGAGCATGAAAGTAAACAAACTTTTTTCTGCGATCGTTTTGAATTAGATGGCGTTAAGTTCGAAGAACCAACACCAAACTTTTTCAGTTTCAATAATCCTTATGGTGCTTGTAAACGTTGCGAAGGTTACGGAAATGTAATTGGAATTGATGAAGACTTAGTTATTCCTGATAAGAGCAAAAGTTTATATGATAATGCCATTGCACCTTGGCGTGGAGAAAAAATGGGCGAATGGTTAAAAGCTTTTATTAAAAATGCTGATCAATTCGATTTTCCAATTCACCGCTCTTATAGTGAATTAACAGAAAAACAACAACGCCTAATTTGGACGGGTAATAAATATTTTGCTGGTTTAGATGCATTTTTTAAAGAATTAGAAGAGCAGACTTATAAAATTCAATATCGTGTTATGCTTTCGCGTTATCGCGGAAAAACAATTTGTCCTGATTGCAAGGGCACGCGTTTACGTAAAGATGCTTCTTATGTAAAAATAAATGGGAAATCTATTTTAGATATGGTTTTAATGCCATTGTCTACTATTTTGCCATTTTTCGAAAAGCTAGAATTATCAGTTACTGAAGTTAAGATATCAAAACGCTTATTGGCAGAAGTTACTAGTAGAATTTTATATTTAAACAATGTAGGTTTAGGCTATTTAACCTTAAATCGTCTATCAAATACTTTATCTGGCGGCGAAAGTCAGCGTATTAACTTGGCAACCTCTTTAGGTAGCAGTTTAGTCGGTTCAATTTATGTTTTGGATGAACCTAGTATTGGTTTACACCCAAGAGATACCCATAAGCTAATTGAAGTTTTGCAATCCTTGAGAAATGTAGGTAATACCGTTTTGGTTGTAGAACATGAAGAAGAGATGATGAAAGCTGCCGATTATATTATTGATATTGGTCCGGAGGCGGGTACACATGGTGGAAACTTAGTCTTCAGTGGTACTTACAATGAAATTATTAAGGACGAAAAATCTTTAACAGGTAGATACTTAGCTGGCAAAGAAGAAATCATTATTCCTACAAAAAGAAGAAATTGGAAAGATCATATTCTAATTAAGGGTGCTAGAGAAAATAACTTGAAAAACATCGATGTGAAATTTCCATTAGGTGTTTTTACTTGTGTAAGCGGCGTTTCTGGCTCTGGAAAAACGAGCTTAGTTAAAAAGATTTTATATCCTGCTTTGCAGAAAGCAATTGGTAATTATGCTGGTGAACAAACCGGAAGTTACGATGGTATCTTTGGCAATATAGACTTGGTAAGTCAAGTAGAAATGGTTGATCAAAATCCAATTGGCCGTTCTTCTCGGTCTAATCCTGTAACTTACGTAAAAGCTTGGGATGATATTAGAGCCTTGTTTTCGGCTTTGCCAGCATCAAAAGCAGGTGGGTTAAAACCTGCAGCATTTTCTTTTAATGTAGAAGGTGGCCGTTGTGATACTTGCCAAGGCGAAGGTGAAGTGAAAATTGAGATGCAATTTATGGCAGATATTTATTTGCCATGCGAAACTTGCGGAGGAAGAAGATTTAAGCAACAGGTTTTAGATATCACTTATCAAGATAAAAATGTTGCTGATATATTAGATTTAACCATTGAAGAAGCAGTTGAATTTTTTGCGAAAGAACCTAAAATTTTACACAAATTAAACCCGTTGTTAGATGTTGGCTTGGGCTATGTACATTTAGGACAATCATCTAATACTTTATCTGGAGGTGAGGCACAACGTATTAAATTGGCATCATTTTTAATTAAAGGAAACAACGCCAACAAAACAATGTTTATTTTTGATGAACCTACAACTGGTTTGCATTTTCATGATATTAAAAAACTGTTAAAAGCATTAAATACATTAATTGAACAAGGTAATACCATTTTGGTAATTGAGCATAATATGGATATGATTAAATGTGCAGATTGGGTAATTGATATTGGTCCAGAAGGAGGAGATAAAGGCGGTAATGTTGTTTTTGAAGGTATACCAGAAGATTTAAGTAGGGCAAAAGACTCTTATACAGGACAATTTTTAAAAGCTCATTTAAAATAGATGTGCAACTTGTAATTTATGCATTAGGTTATTGTCTAATGCTTAAATACTAATATCTAATTACTAAAATTGTTATCTTAGCAAATATGCTCTTTCTAACCTTAATTATAGGCGTACTTCTAAATGCGATGGGTTATATTCCTCCGGGGAATATTAATCTTACTGTAGCGCAACTTACCATAAATAAGGGGCTGCGTCAGGCATTATATTTTATTCTTTCTTTTTCTATAGTTGAAGTTTTTTTTACATTCGGAATGATGCGTTTTGCCCGCTGGGTGATGAGCGATATTGATGTAAATGATAGTGTTAGCGAATTGAAGTTAGGCACTTATGTTGATGCCTTTATGATTTTACTTTTTTTAGTAATGGGCACAATCACCTGGATTAATCGTAAAAAAATACCAAAAACAAGAGCTGAAGATAATAGAAGTAGAAAAGGAAGTGTTTTTTATGGGGCTTTATTAGGGGTGTTAAATCCTGTTCAAATTCCTTTTTGGTTGTTTTTTGGCAACTATATTATTTTACATGAGTGGATTAGAACCGATTATCTTTCTCTGGTTATATTTAGTTTAGGCTCTGGGATGGGTTCTGCTCTAGCACTTTATGGTTATGCGCATTTTGCTAAATACATTCAAGAAAAATTTACTTTAAGTAGCCATTTAATTAACCGCTCAATTGCATTGTTTTTATTCGCATTGGCACTCTATCTAATCATTAAACAATCTGGTATTTACTTGCACTGGTGGGGGTATTAATTTAGCAAATAAATTTTTTGTTTAAATTCTCATCTTAATTACGCTATTACTAATTCTAACTACCTAAATACTCTTTATAGGTTTTTTGATGATTTCATTTTATTGAAGTTTGTTTATCAATTAATCTAAAATGAAAAAAATCTTCGGTCTTACTCTTTTTTGCATAATCGCATCATATGCTAATGCACAACACACAACAACAATTAGTGGCAAATTATTAAACTGTACAGATATTGTTCTCGAACTAAATCCAAGTACTGGGAATTTTAGGGATAGCATTAAGGTTAATGCAGATGGGACATTCAATTACACAACTACACAAATCAAGACTCCATTTCGAGCTAATCTTACCAATAGAAAACAAATTCAAATACAATTATTTGTGGCGCCAGGGTACGATTTGCAAATCTCTGCTGATGTAAAAGATTCAAAGACTTCAAAATCAACATTAAAGTATGAAGGTCTTGGAAGTAAAACTAATAAATATTGGGAGGATGTGATGGGTAAAATTAATACAGATACTGTGAAATGGGTAAATAAAGATGAGGATACGTATATAAGTTACCTTAAAAGTTCAGCTAGTAATACAGACCTTATTGATAAAAATTTTAATGCTAATAATGAGGAACCATTTAGTGCTTATTTTAAGCAATCGCTTTTACTTGATAAAAAATTTTCTAACTTTTTAAGTATTTACAGCTCTTATGCTTATAAATATTCTTATAAATGGCCTCAAATTCAAAATATGATAGCAAAACTTGGTTATAAACCTTTATTGGAAGAGTTTAAGGATGAAAGAAATCTAGCGAGCCTAGCCTTCAGCTATTTAGTAACTGAATACCCATTTTATTTTGATACTTACAATGCTTTTCCAGCTGATAGTTTGGTGAAAAATGCAGGTAATTATAGTTTATATCTTGCTGATAAGTTTTATAAGGGGAAAGTATATGACTACTATGCTACTCAACAAATTGAATTGAGTTTGAAATTTATTTACAAAATCGAAGATTTTGAGAAGCTTAAGCCATATATTACAAAAATTGGAGATATTAATCTTAAGAATAAAATCAAATCTTTTGAAGATTCGCGAATAAAAGATGTGATGAATTTATTGCCTGGCGCTCCTTCTCCATTATTTAATTTGGCAGATACGAGTGGTAATTTTCATCAATTGGCAAATATGAAGGGAAGGGTTATTTATATAGACCTTTGGGCAAGTTGGTGTGGACCTTGTAAGGAAGAAACGCCGTATTTAAAGAAAATTTACGAACAGTTAAAGAACAATGATAAAGTTCAGATTATCAGTATCGCTTCATTTGATGCTAAAAATAGGGCGCGCAGGTATGAAATCATTAAGAAAGACCAAATGAATTGGCTGCAATTAGAAGATACAGAAGATAGTTTTGCTAAATCTTATTTGGCGAATTCTATTCCTAGATTTATTATTATAGATAAACAAGGTAAAATTGTAAATAGCGATGCTGTGAGGCCAAGCGACCCTGAAAAATTAATGGCAATTTTAAACAGAGAAATTAACAAGTAAGATGAGAAAGATATTTTTATTAACTGTTCTATTGATCAATTGCTGTCTCGTTTTTTCGCAAACAAAAAAACCTATTCTTAAGGGTGATTATATCATGATCCCTAATTCCGGGGGAAGGTTTACCTTAAAGACTGATTCATCGAAATATTTGAGGTATGATGGATATGAGGTAGTAGATATTAGAAAAGCGACGGTAATTCAATTACAAAAGATTAAAGAAAGAGAGCGAATTGTTAATTTGCAAAAGGATAGATTTTGGGGTTTGACTATATTATCGGATAGATACCCACTTCCTAGACAATCTTTAGGCTTGCGATTTGAAAAAAATACAGGAGCTAAAATTTTTGAAGGTAACAAATGGCAATGGGGAACGCGATATAAGAATACGATCATAATTAATGGTAAATCTAATGTTGAAATAATTGATGGTTTAATCAATGAAAATAATGCAAAAAATTACCGGTATCGAGTTGTTCAAAATGATAATAAAGAATTAATTGGTTGGACAACCCCATCAATATTTAAAAAAACAACGGATAAATCTGCCACCTATTGTTTTCTGAGTAATATTATCTATCAAAAGAATCAATTCATTACAATTGAAATCTATAATGTCAATAACTATAAAGACCGAGATGCTATTTTGATAGATTGGAGAGAGCCAAAGCAATTGGATCTTTCTGCTAGAATAGGATATCATCATAAAAAGTATGGAAATGCACTTTTGTCAGTTCTCCTACTTGGAAAAGGAACTAAGTTTAGACAAAATTTCGTAGTATCTGATACGGTAGATAATGTGAAAATTAGATTAGGAGACTCGTTAATACTGATGGGTTTTGATGCAAGAAACAATAACCCATCCTATAATTATAGCGTTGATTTTAAGAAAGTAAATGAAAATGAATTGATAAATTTAGGAGAAACAAATGGAAGTTTTCTCTTATATAAGGAATATTGGAATAAGCCTGGCGACTATCAAATCACGTTTACACCAAAACTTAGTAGTGTTGGTGGCAAGTCCATAACTTATCTTAATGATAAAGTATTTACTTACAGGTTTACTGTTTTGCCAGACTTGCATCCTAAATTAGTGTTGTCGCAACGTGAGGCTTTATTAATTGGTTTAATAGCATTTCCTGTATTAGTTTTACTTATTATTCTTATGGTGTATTTGATAAGGAAAAAAGGTAGGAAAAGATTGCTTTTGGCGCAAAAACAAAAAGAGATTTCTAAAATGCAACTTAGTAGTATTCGTTCTCAGC
>JAIELS010000124.1 GCA_019752795.1 Sphingobacteriaceae bacterium | reverse complement strand
CTGCATGGAAAAATTGATAGGTTAATGGAGTATAAAAATGACTTAACCATAAATTTGGATTTGATGGAAAAGCTAAATAATCAGTTACAAATCCTTCAACTAAACCTTGATAACCCGCAAAAAAAAGGATAACAGATAATAACGAAAAAACAACAAAAATAGCAATGTTAATACCCATGTATAAAAATACAGGGTTGCCTGATTTAAGCACCTTAAACTTAATATCCTCTAACACACTATTATTCATAATAATCGAAATAAGTGGTTTTATTACGCCAAATTTTAACTAAAATATAACCAATTAAGGCTCCACCTAAATGTGCAAAGTGTGCGACAGAATCTCCTTCAATTTTACTAAAACCTAATACGAGTTCTAATACAATATAAACCGGCACAATATATTTCGCTTTAACTGGCACTGGAATAAACATAATGTACATTTCCAAATTCGGGTATAACATCCCAAACGCTACTAAAAGTCCGAAAATTGCACCAGAAGCCCCAACCATCGGCCCGAAATAGATCTGTTGTAAAGTACCCAAGTCACGTTCGTTTTGTACAGTTAATGTCGCCAAATCATGAATGGATGAACCTGTAATCTGATAAACTTCAAATGCTTGCACTCCCCATTGTAAGGCCAATGCACCTAAACCTGTAATTAAATAAAAATTGATAAAACGTTTCCCACCCCAATGTGCTTCTAAAATACTCCCAAAAGAGTACAAGGCAAACATATTAAAGAAAATATGGGTTAGATTACCATGCATAAACATGTAAGTGATAGGTTGCCAAATTTTAAAATTAGGCGAATCAAAGTAAAAAACAGCTAAATATTGATCTAGCGCAATTCCTTGTTGCTGAAAAAGCCACGTTGCAAAAAAGAAGATTACGTTGATAATTAATAAGTTTTTAACTACTGGAGTAATGTTATTCATATTTATGTTTTATGCACTTATTTAATATTTTATTTCTCAAATTTTTGAGCAATTTCTTGCAGCCCTATTGTTTGAACTACTAACTTACCATTGATACCAAAGTTAGGGGTTTTACAAGCAAATAATTCTTCTATTAAAGCGTTCATTTCTTGTTGTTCTAGTTTTGTACCAGCTTTTATTGCACTATTTTTCGCCATACTTCTTGCCAATGCATCTCGCTTATCTAATTTTAATTCCTGTTGCGAGTTTTTAAAACCTTCTATTAAATGCTCAAATAGTTGAGTTTCGTTAATGTTTTTACTGCCTAAGTCTACTGGAATACCTTCTATCACTAAAGTATTTTTACCAAACTCTCTTACTTCAAAACCTAAACTTTTAATGTCGTCTAGTAAACTTTTTGCCAACTCATAGTCATTCGGACTTAAAGTAACCGTTTGCGGGAAAAGACTTTGCTGTGAAGCGCCTTTCCTATCTTCTAAATGTAGTAAAAAACGCTCATACAAAATCCTTTCATGTGCAGCTTGCTGATCGATTATCATTACGCCAGATTTAATTTGCGAAACAATATAACGATTATGCAACTGCATAAATTGCTTTTGAAAGGGTTCAAATTCATCTTCTTTCTTAGTATCAATTGCTAAACTAGCTTGCTCTGGCAGTTGATGACTAGAAATTTCGTATAAAGAACCCCAATTCTTACTTGGTGCCATTGAAGAACCAGAACCGCCTGAATAGGATTGCCCTTTTGTAGCAGAATTAGTTTGTGCAAAAGGATTAAAATCTGGATTAAATGAAATACTCGGCGGTACAATATCTTCTGGTGCTTTATGCGTAATCATATTGCTAAAGCCAGTTTCCTGGTTAAAATCTATAGTTGGACTAATGTTAAACCTACCCAATGATCTTTTTACTGCCGAATGAATAATAGCATAAATAGAGCTCTCATCTAAATACTTAATTTCTGTTTTTGTAGGATGGACATTTACATCAATCTTTGCAGGATCTATATCGATAAAAAGAACATATAATGGAAAATTATCATTAGCTAATAATTCTTGATAAGCCTTAGTAACTGCGTGATTTAAGTAAGCATCTTTAATAAAACGATCATTTACAAAAAAGAACTGTTCGCCCCTGCTTTTTTTAGCAAATTCTGGCTTCCCAATAAATCCTTTTAAATTAATAATCGTTGTTTCTTCTTCTACTGGAATTAAACGCTCATTGTAATTATTGCCAAATAAATGAACCACACGTTGTTTCAATGCCGAAGCTGGCAAACGATAAATCTCAACTCCATCATGGTTCAAGCTAAAAGCAATATGAGGTTTAGCTAAAGCAACCCTTTGAAATTCATCAATAATATGACGCATTTCTGCAGCGTTACTTTTTAAAAAATTTCTTCGAGCAGGTGTATTATAAAATAGATTTTTTATGGCAATACTTGTTCCATTTGACGTGCCAATTGGCTCTTGTTTTACAAAAGAAGCACCTTCAATTTGTATCAATGTACCTACTTCGTCTTCATGACGTTTGGTTTTCATTTCTACTTGCGCAATAGCGGCAATTGAAGCCATAGCTTCTCCTCTAAAACCCATTGTTCTGATTGTAAATAAGTCTTCCGCCTTGCGAACTTTAGAAGTTGCATGACGCTCGAAACACATTCTAGCATCTGTAATAGACATTCCACAACCATTGTCTATCACTTGTATCAATGCTTTGCCTGCATCTTTAACAATTAATTGTATTCTATCTGCACCAGCATCAACCGCATTTTCGAGTAATTCTTTTACCGCTGATGCAGGTCGTTGCACCACCTCTCCTGCTGCAATTTGATTGGCAACACTATCGGGTAAAAGTTGTATAATATCAGACATTTATAAGCTCTTGTAAGGGTGCTAATTTAGCGAAAATACAAGAATTTAATCGATAAATGTTGATTGTTTAATTGTAAAATTGACTAAACTATCTTTAGCAGTGTGAGATAGTTTGAAAATCTAAATACTTGATTGTTACATAAAAACTAAAAATGGATTTATATCTTTAAACCATGAAAAGAATGCTATCCTTATTTGCAGCTATAATTGTGTTTTGTAGTTGTAACATGCCAAAGGCTGATTTGATTATTTACAATGCAAAAATTTATACCGTAAACGAAAAATTTGATATTGCTGAAGCAATGGCAATTAAAGACGGTAAAATTTTGGCAGTCGGCAACAGTGCCGAAATCCGTAAACAATTTAGTGGAAAAGAAGAAATAGATGCTGCTGGAAAAGCCATTTACCCTGGTTTTATAGATGCTCATGCACATTTCTATGGTTACGGACAAAGCTTACAAAGTATAGATTTAAGAGGAACAAAAAGTTGGGAAGAAGTGATCAATCGCTTAAATGAATTTGCTAAAACGCATCCTGATGGTTGGTTAACTGGCAGGGGCTGGGACCAAAACGATTGGGAGGACAAACAATTTCCTAGCAAAGAAAAATTAGATGCGTTGTTCCCAAACAGAGAAGTTATACTAACAAGAGTTGATGGACACGCTGCTATCGCCAATCAAAGTGCTTTAAACGCAGCTGGAATTACAAAATCATTTACTTTAACTGGTGGCGACATTGTAGAAAAAGATGGTAAATTAACTGGCTTATTGATTGATAATGCTGTTGATTTAGTCGCTAGCAAAATTCCTTCGCCTAATGAGGATCAAGCTAAAAAAATACTATTAGATGCTCAACAAAATTGTTTTGCGGTTGGACTAACCACCATCGATGACTGTGGTTTAGATTTTAATGCTGTAGATCTTATCGAAAAAATGCAGAAAGATAATAGTTTAAAAATGCGTTTATATGTAATGCTGTCTGATGCAGAAAAAAACTTTGATTATTTAATTAAACGTGGTGCTATTAAAACAGACAGGTTAAATGTAAGATCTTTTAAAGTGTACAGCGATGGTGCTTTAGGTTCTAGAGGTGCTTGTTTATTACACCCATATAGTGACATGCCTGATAAATCTGGCTTTTTATTAAGTGACATTAAGCATTTCGAAGAAGTTGCTAAGAAAATTTACGCCAATAATTTTCAAATGTGTACGCATGCCATAGGCGATTCTGCCAACCGCAGCATTCTAAAAATATACAATGCAGTCTTAGGCGAAAAGAATGATAAACGTTGGAGAATTGAACATGCGCAAATTGTTGCGCCAGAAGATTTTAAACTATTTGGCAAATCGAGTGTTGTACCTTCTGTGCAACCTACGCATGCTACTTCAGATATGTATTGGGCAAAAGATCGTTTAGGAGAAACTAGAATAAAAGGAGCTTATGCTTACAAACAATTACTAGATCAAAATGGTTGGATTCCATTAGGAACCGATTTTCCGGTAGAAGAAATTAACCCAATGTTCACATTTTTTGCGGCTACAGCTAGAAAAGATTCGAAAGATTTTCCTAAAGATGGATTTCAAATGGAGAATGCATTAACAGCTGAGGAAGCCTTAAGAGGAATGACAATTTGGGCTGCAAAAGCAAATTTCGAAGAAAAAGAGAAAGGAAGTTTAGAAGTTGGAAAATTCGCTGATTTTGTGATGATGGAAAACGACATCATGAAGGGAAATGCTCAACAAATTTTGACTAATAAAGTATTAAAAACATATCTAAATGGAGAGAAAGTATATGAGAAAAAATAAGTTAACGGGAATTATCGCCATTTGCTTTGTATTTATATTTACTTTATGTGCTTGCGCTCAAGAGCATAAAAAAAATGAAAGCAGGTTAAAAACAATTAATGCAATAGCTAATAGCACTGTTCTTTTAAATAATCAACAAAGTCTTATCCCAATTACTAAGTTGGCAGAGCAGAAAATTGCTTCAATTAATTTAGGATTCACTCATCAAATTGCTTTTGATAGCTTATTGAATAAATACGCAGAAATTACCCCATTAAATGCCGAAAAATATAAAGACTCTACAACTTTAAATGATTTAGCAGACGATTTAAAATATTACAGCACAGTAATAATTGCCATTACTGACCAAATGACTAAAAATGAACGTTTTACTAATTTTATCAACGACATTACAAAACATAAAAAGATTGTTTTAGCTGTTTTTGGAGATGGTAAAAGTTTAGATGCTTTTGATCATTTAACTGCGCCAGTTATTTGGTGTCCACAAAATAGCTTGGAAGCTGCAATGGTTGTTCCGCAAATTGTTTTTGGCGGTATTGCAGTTCAAAAAACCTTATCAAAAGAATTTTCGGGCAAGTATACGGTAGGTTCTGGGTATAGCACAAATGTAACTCGTTTAAAATATACAGTTCCAGAGGATGCTGGTGTAAATTCTGAAAATTTAAAAGAGATTGATAAAATCGCTTTAGAAGCAATTGACGGTAAAGCTGCTCCTGGCATTGTGGTTTTAGTAGCAAAAGATGGAAAAGTGATTTACAACAAAGCTTTCGGTTCTCACACTTATGATAATATTATCAAAAATAAAGTAACGGATATATTTGATTTGGCATCGGTTACAAAGGTTACTGCTACCACACCAACAGTAATGAGGTTGGTTGAACAAGGAAAACTAAAGTTAGACACCAATATTGGTTACTATATTCCTAGAGCAAGAAATACTCCGATGAATGCAATTAATGTTCGTGAAGTAATGTTGCACCAAGCGGGTTTTATTCCTTATATTCCTTTTCACAATAATATCAAAGAAGGAGATTACAGTAGAGATTCATCCGCTACATTCCCTACCAAAGTTGCCGATAACTATTACATCAAAAAAGGCTTTTTTAGTGATTTCATGTGGCCTAAAATGTTAAACTCACCTATAAAAACTAGAGGCACGTATGTTTATAGCGATATCAGCATGTACGTAATGCAAGACATTGTAGAACATATTTCTGAAAAACCAGAACAGCAATATGTTTTGGATAATTTCTATACGCCATTAGGCATGCACACTGCAGGATACTTACCAAGAAATCGTTTTACAAAAGAACAAATTGTACCTACAGAAGATGATCAAATATTTAGAAAAACCTTATTAGAAGGCTATGTACACGATCAAGGTGCCGCATTAAAAGGAGGTGTTGCTGGGCATGCTGGTTTATTTGGTAATGCTAGCGATTTAGCGACCTATTATCAAATGCTGTTGAATAAAGGAACTTACGGTGGAGAACAATACTTTAAACCTGAAACAGTAGAAATGTTTACAACAAAGCAATCTGATGTGAGCAGAAGAGGTTTAGGTTTCGACCGTTGGGATCCAGACTTAACAAAAAAATACCCTTCTGAATTGGCGTCGCCTCAAACTTTTGGTCATACTGGTTACACTGGAATTGGCGTTTGGGTAGACCCAGCAAGAGGATTGGTTTATATCTTTTTATCAAACCGTGTTAACCCAGGTGTTAGCGAACAATTGGGTAAATTGAATATCAGGCCAAGAATACAAGATGCGATTAATAGGGCAATAGATAAGGGAATGTAGGTTAATAAATTTTCGATTATATACAACAAAAGCGCTAAATGATTAGCGCTTTTGTTGTATATAATATTTGGCTATTAATAGCCAAATCACTACTCTGCTATTTAAAAATGCTTGCGTAAAGTATTTTTCCGTCTTCAGAATTTTTTAGCCGATCAGAAAGCTTTGTGTAAAAAGATTGCACATTTATTGGTGAATCAAGAATAGGAGCCTTGCTTATTCTAACTAATGCTTTCAGAAATAAAATAGATACTGGAGAATCTGGAAATTTTTCAAAATAACTATCATAATCAAAATTTTTTATAGTGATATTCATTTCATCTAACGATTTGTTTAACTCGCCACCTTCAATTATAGCACTCATTACTCCATCGGTAATATCAATGTTCATATTTTCTAAAGCGATCATCCTTGTTCCAGAACGGTCCTGAATTCGATGTTCAATTTGGTTTTCAGGTAAAATCGAACTTTCAGAACCGAGAAATAACTTATATATTTTTAATTCCTTTTCAATCTCCAGCTCAAATTTAAACTTGTCAGCAACAATTTGGCATACCTTAGTTTCCTTATTGTCAAAATCGTATAAATAGGCATAGGTAAATGTTTTATTGTGTACTAAACCATTTATAGTAGCTATTTTATTTTGACTATATAATTGTGAGCTTATTAAAATAAGCAACAGTGTGATTAGTTTACATTTCATTTAGATCTAAATTTTAACTCACTTATGTACATAATATTGACTTAAAAAAAGCGCCAAAATATTTAGCGCTTTAATTTAATTGTTTAAATAAATTTAAATTATTTCTTCAATCCTATTTCTCTTAAACGTTCATCTAAATATTCTCCGGCAGTCATATTGCTATAAGCTTTAGGGTGTTCGGCGTCAATTGTTGATGGCAAACTGGTTAAATCCATATCGCTACGCGGATGTAAGAAAAATGGCACCGAGAAACGGGATGTTCTCATCAATTCGCGAGGTGGATTTACCACTCTATGTGTAGTAGATTTTAGTTTATTATTGGTTAATCTTTGCAACATATCGCCAACATTTACTACAATATCACTATGTGCAGCTTTAATGGCCAACCATTCTTTACTTGCTGTTAATACCTCTAATCCATCAGCACTTGCACCAATTAACAAAGTAATGAGATTAATATCCTCGTGCGCTCCTGCCCTCACTGCATCTGCAGGTAATTCATCAGGATTTTCAATCGGAAAATAATGTATCCCTCTTAAAATTGAATTTCCATTGTGCACATGTTTGTCGAAATAATCAATTGGTAATTGTAAATAGGTAGCAATAGCACGCAAAAGATGCTTCCCGTTTTCTTCTAATTTTTGATAAATTTCTCTTGTAACGTTATTAAATTGTGGGATTTCTTCTAAAACTTCGTTATCAGGATATTCATTTTTAATTGGATCGCCATCGGTTACTTCATTACCAATTTGCCAAAATTCTTTTAAATCAGCCGTTTTAGCACCTTTTGCAGTTTCTTTACCTGCACTGGTATAACCACGCTGTCCAGCTAATTCTGGTTTCTCATATTTACGCTTAGTTTCTACTGGTAAAGCAAAAGCTGCTTTAATATTTACATATAACTTGTCAATTAAATCTTGACTGATACCATGATTGGTAATGGTTACGAAACCAGATTCGTTAAAAGCTCTTCCCAAATCATCTGAAAACTTTTTGCGTTGCTCTTCATTGCCATTAACGTAACTACCTAAGTCTAGGCATGGAATATAAGGTGTAGACATATCTATTATTTTTAATGAATAGTTAAATTTAGAAAAGATATGTTAATAATTAACAATCTGTATTATTTTTGTTAATTAACGAGCTATAAAACAGCTTTTTAAGTTGTTAACAAAAGCAGTTTGATTTAATTTCATATCAATATCATAATTTAGAGCAGTTTATATATCAAAAAACTATCCTATCTTGATTTACGTTAATTACTAAATTAAAACACAGAGCAATGAAAAGAATAGTATTCCTATTTTTAATCTTACTAACCATGAATGAGGCTAATGCGCAAAAACAAAAATTACAAAAAGCTACTTTCGGCATGGGTTGTTTCTGGTGTACAGAGGCAATATTTCAGCGTATAAATGGCGTTGTTAGTGTAACATCTGGCTACGAAGGTGGCGATATCCCGAATCCAACTTACGAAGATGTTTGCACTGGAGAAACTAATCATGCGGAAGTTTTAGAAATTAGTTTCGATCCTGCAAAAATTAGTTTTGAAGAGCTTTTAGAAATTTTTTGGAAAAGCCATGATCCTACCACATTAAATAGACAAGGCGCTGATGTAGGCACACAATACAGATCAGTTATTTTTTATCATTCTGAAGAACAAAAGCAAATCGCCACTAAGTATAAAGAAGAATTAAACAAAACTAAAGCTTTTGATAACCCTATTGTAACTGCAATCGATAAAGCGTCAACTTTCTATGTAGCAGAAAACTACCATCAAGATTATTTTATTAAAAATGGAGAGCAACCTTATTGTCGCTTAGTAATTTTACCAAAAATGGAAAAACTAGAAAAATTATTTAAAGCTAAGTTGAAACATTAAATTATATCAAAACATATCATTTTCGTGGTGATTTCGTCATACCCAACTCGATTGGGTATCGTAATGCGAAATATAATACCTTCGATCGCTTTAGGTTTCCCGCCTTCGCGGGAATGACGATACTTGAACATTTCAATTCACAAAAAAGCCTTCTAATACATAATTAGAAGGCTTTTTTATACTATTAAGATGAATTATCCTTCAACTACTACGCCCATTGCACAGAACTTATCAATTCTGGTTGCAATTAGTTTTTCTGTATCTACTTTTTTTAATGTTTTTAAATCTTTTAAGATTTGTGCTTTCAAAGTCTCTCCCATTAATTCAGGATTTTGATGTGCACCACCCAATGGTTCTTTTACAATTCCATCAATCAATTGGTTTTTGAACATATCTTCTGAAGTCAGCTTTAAACACTCTGCAGCTTTTTCTTTAAAATCCCAGCTTCTCCATAAAATAGATGAACAAGATTCTGGAGAAATTACAGAATACCAAGTATGTTCTAACATGTAAACATGATCTCCAATACCAATCCCTAAAGCTCCACCAGAAGCGCCTTCGCCGATTACAAAACAAATAATTGGCACCTTTAACACAGACATTTCTAACAAATTACGAGCAATTGCTTCACCTTGTCCACGTTCTTCTGCTTCTAAACCTGGGTAGGCGCCCATAGTATCGATAAAAGAAATAACTGGTTTGTTAAATTTTTCTGCCAAGCGCATTAAACGCAATGCCTTTCTATAACCTTCAGGATTTGCCATTCCGAAGTTACGGTATTGACGTTCTTTGGTGTTTTTACCTTTTTGGTGACCGATAATCATTACTGTTTGACCATCTATTGTAGCAAAACCACCAATAATTGCTTTATCGTCCTTAACTGTTCTATCCCCATGCATTTCGATGAAATCATCGCAAATCATATTGATATAATCTAAAGTTTGTGGTCTTTCTGCATGACGTGACATTTGCACTTTTTGCCATCCAGTTAAATTATTATAAAGGTCTTTCTTAGTATTTGCTACTTTTTCGTCAAGTTCTGCTAGAGTTGCAGACATGTCTACTTTAGTTTTCTCAGCAATTTGCTTTACCTTTTCAATTTGTTGAATTAAATCAGCCAAAGGCTTTTCGAAATCGAATGATGTTTTGATCTGTTCCATAAGCGGGCTACAAAATTAAACAATAAAGCTGAAAAACAATAGTGTAAAATTATCAAAGCATAAATACGCTTGTTAATTATAGGGATAATACACTTAAATGTTAATCGATATTAGTTTATACTTTCTATAAATTATTATTTTTTATAAAATTTTTGACTACTGATGACCAAATAAATACAAGCAATAATGATATAAAAGCTGAAGATTAAAGCCGTATTCTTTTCACTTAAATAATAACCTGCTGTTAAACCAACTATCATTAATGAAACTCCTAAAAAAATAAAAAACCTTTTAAAATAGGCTATCAATCCTTTAATATCTACTTTTTTTCTTTCTTTTGGAGACATGGTATTGTAACCAGCCAAAAGATATTTGGCATTATTTTCTGTTAAAATAAAAGCCAGCGCTATAAAAAGCACACAAATAATTATGAATACAAATTCCATATCTAATTATGAATATACAAAAAATCATCCAACGAAAGGATAATTTACTTTTCCTCTCATTGGATGATTATTAAATGATTAAATCTTTTTTAAAATTTTGCCGGAGTACCTGGTTTTGGCGTTGCTTTAGCGATGAAATCTCTAATGTGATCGTTACCCAATTTTAAATCTGGTTTACGTAAATACATCATGTGTCCGCTTTCATAACCTTCCCAGCTCATTCTGTCTTTTAATTTACCACTTGGATCCATTTGCCACATGTTATATTTTGCATTAAAATAATCACAAGCACCATCATAATATCCAGACTGCACTAATACATGTAAATAAGGATTTTGCGCCATAGCTGCTCTTAAATTATCTCCAGTACGATTCCCTGTATTATCCCATGGGTTAACTGGACCAAACATATTGTATTTTAAATCAGTTTTATAATTAAGCTCATTGCGCAAATACATGTTAATTGCTGGTGTAAATGAATGCAACCAAGAAGTTAGCTCAGCATTGTAATCTGGTCCCGTTCCTCCATCAGATTTATCAATACCTTTATATCTCGAATCTAATCTACCAACTGTAAAACCTTGATCACGTAACAACTCTTTCCAAAATAAATTAGTTGATATATCTAAGTTATTCTGCATAATTACCTTTTCCGATAGACCAGAAAAACGAGCCATTTTCGCCGCGATTTTTTGTTTTTCGGCCATTGGTAAAAATCCGCCTTTAGTAATTGCAGGGATAAGTGTATTAATGGTAAAATCTTCTACTTCCGGCAGCATAGCTTCTAATTTTTTACCTTGCAAATCAGCAGGTAACTTTTTATGGTACCAAGCAGTTGCTGCAAAGTAAGGCAAACGTAAAGCAGCATCTAAAACTGCACCTCTCTCTAAACCTAAATCTGTTGGTGAAACTAAAATTACACCGTTTAAATACATCCATTGGTTACTTTGCAATTCTAATGCTAAACCAGATACACGAGTGGTACCATAACTTTCGCCAATTAAAAATTTAGGAGAAGCCCAACGGTTGTTGCGGGTAACAAAAGTGTTTAACCATTCTGCCAAGTATTTGATATCTGCTCTAACACCAAAAAATTTGCTTCCTGGCGTATTACCTACAATACGAGAATACCCTGTATTAACAGGATCGATGTAAACAATATCAGCTACATCTAAAATAGAAGTGCTATTGTCTTTATAACCATAAGGTTGAACTGGATAACCTTCATCGTCTATATTTAAAACTACAGGACCAGTATAAGCAATGTGCATCCAAACAGAAGCTGAACCTGGACCTCCATTAAATGAAATAACCAATGGTCTGCTTTCTCTTTCTTTAGTAGACACATCAGTACGTTCATAATAAGTATAAAATAAGCCAGCAATTGGTTTTCCTTCTTCATCCCAAACTGGCAATGTACCAGTAGTAGCTTTATAAGGTACAGCTTTTCCTCTTATCGTTACAGTGTGATTTGTTATAACTGCACTTTCTGGAACAATAGTTCTTGAAGCAATATTCGAATTAATCTTTGTTGACTCGTCTTTTACAGCAACTGTTGGAGTAGTTGTAGCTGCTGTAGCAGCTCCCGTAGGTCTAGCGCCATTTTGACCTTGTGGTCTCTGCTGTTGTGCATTTGCATAACTTACAATACTTAAAGCAATAAGAGCAGCGCAAAATATTTTCTTCATTTTTTATAGTTTTGGTTTTAGATATAAATATCTAAAATTGAATTAAATATTACGCAAAAACACGAAATTGTTACTGATACAACTAATTAGCTAATTTGAGTATAGGCGTTATGTACTTCTCCTTGCCGTCTATCTTTTGTGTATAGGTTAAGCCTAAAATTTTAGCAATTAAAGGGTAAATATTTACATTTTCGAATGCAGGAGTTTTCAAGCCTGATTTGAATTGTGGCCCCCAAGCATAAAATGTGGCATGCATATCAGTTATTGCAGGATTAAAGCCATGTTGCCCCATCTCTGGCTTTGCATTATTTATGCTAAATACTTTTGGCAAGTGTGGAACTAGTAAAATATCGCCTACTCTAGTATATCTATCCTCCTTTTTATTATAGTGCCAAGCCTTTGGGATTTCTTTGCTTAAATAAACATCGTAATCATTAGCATTTAACTTTAAAGCTTTATAAGTTGGCTTAATATATTCTTTTTTATTAGCATAAAGGTGCAAGAGGGCAGTTCCTGTTGGTACTTTAAATTGATTTAAGTCTATCTCTTTAGGCAAAGCGATCGTGTTATCTTGGTCAACAGTTGTCATCCCATGATCTGACAATACTATAAAATTTATAGCTAAACCAGTTGCCTTTGCATTTTCTAGCATTTTGCCAATTGCATCATCTACTAATTGCACTGCTGCTTTAGTTTGTTCTGAATCTACGCTATATTTATGTGCAGCTTTATCTACCTGCGGAAAATATAAAGCAATAAAATGTGGCCGCTTTTCTTCTGGCAACTCTAGCCAGTCTTTAACAATATTAATTCGTCTCTCTATCGGAATAATTTCATCATAATTATAATAATATGTTGGCCTAATGCCATCCATACTAATTTCAGAACCTGGCCAATAAAAAATTGCACTTAACATCTTCTGCTGTTCTGCCAATACCCAAAGTGGCTTACCTTTATACCAAGTACTATCTACAGCCATACTTTTATCAGACCTTTTAAATAAAACATCAGTCGTCTTATCATAAAAGATATTGTCTACCACACCATGATGAGAAGGATATAAACCAGTTACAATACTATAATGATTTGGAAAAGTTAAAGAAGGATAAGAAGCTTTTAAATAATCTGCTTGCACGCCGCTCTCTCTCAATTTAATTAAATTTTTAGCTTGATATTTATCTGCTAAATCCCATCTAAAACCATCAATAGAAATTAAAATTACATAAGGTTTTTGCTGCTGTTCTATACTATTATACCTATTTGGAATTACCTTTTGAACTGTATCTTGAGCCTTTAGGATTGGTACAGCAAATACCAAAGAAATAAAAATCAGTAATGATTTAGCGTTTAACATCTTTAAAAATTAAAATCTTTTAACCGATTTAAAGTTACAAGCTAACTTTAGTCTATCCTAACTAATTGCAAAGATTCTATATAGTTAAATCAAACATCCAATTTAAAAAAAATTGAAAGGTAAATAATATCGTATCATTAAAACCTAACCCCAAAACCAATTTAGATAATTAAGCGTATATAAAATTAGTTTTTTATGAAATTAATATGACAATTGTGTTTTAATTAAAGTACATTAGCTAAATTATTAAAAACTGTCCCTATTACACTCTAAACTAAATATGACAAAGAAAGTTAAGTTTACCAATGTTAATAAATCCACATTTTATGCCACTTTACGCAAACGTGTTGACCAACATTTTGAAGAACAAAACTTAAGTATACATGCAAATACGGCAATGTGGGTTAAAGCATCTTTCTTTTTAGGAACTTTTATCACTTTATATTTATTGATTTTGTTGGGGAATTTTACTCCGCTAATTATGCTAAGCCTAGCCATATTTTTAGGTGTTTTTGGCGCATTTGTAGGATTTAATATTTGTCATGATGCGATACACAAAGCATTTTCAGACAAACCAATTGTAAATCAAATTTTTAGTTTTTTATTTAGTTTAATTGGCGCAAGTGCTTACGTTTGGAGTATTTGCCACAACATTGTACACCATACTTATACCAATATTGCAGGGCATGATGAAGATATTGATGTTGCTCCTGGCTTAATAAGATTTTCTACTGAAGAACCTGTAAATAAAATACAACGCTACCAACACATCTATGCATTTGGCTTATATAGCTTAGCGATGTTATCGTGGGTTTTTAGAAAAGATTATAAAAAATTCTTTCAAACTAAAATTGGTTCTCAAGTAGCTAATCATCCAAAAATTGAATATTTTAACCTTTTCTTTTTTAAATTTTTGTATTACTTCTTATTTATTATTTTACCACTTATCGTATTAGATATTACTTGGTGGCAATTTATAATTGGATTTTTAGCCATGCAGTTTGCACAAGGTTTGGTTTTAGGTTTAGTATTTCAATTGGCACATGTTGTTGAGGGTACAACTTTTCCACTACCTAATGAAGAAGGCAATATAGAAGAAGCCTGGGCAGCACACCAAATGATGACTACTGCAAACTTTGCCGTAGACAGCAAATTAGCCGGCTTTTTATGTGGTGGTTTAAACAGACAAGTAGAACATCATTTGTTCCCTAAAATCTGTCATATACATTACCCAGCAATTGGTAAAATAGTAAAGGAAACTGCGCTAGAATTTAACCTCCCATACATAGAAAGTCCTACATTTATGAATGCTTTAACTTCACATTATCGTATGCTTAAGAAGCTAGGGAAAGAAGCCTATATCGAAAAAGAAAAAGTGGCGGGAATACCTTGTATGCTTGCAACTAAAATAAATATCTCGCAATCTTAGTTATATTTATTTCAATTTACGTAACTAAATAAAAAAGCCCTAAAGTTTAATCTTTTTGGGCTTTTTTTTTGGTTTATAATCTAAATTTTATTACACCGTTCATCTCATTTATTAAGGAGTTTGATATTTAATTTGAAAAAATTAAAATTATCTTAAATAAGGCTCCATTATTTTTTGCCATATTCGATAACCTTTGGCATTCATATGTAGATTGTCTTTCAAGAATATGTCTGTCATTATCTTTCCGTCTGCTGTGTACATGGCGTCTGCAGTATTAATAAAATTTGTACGTTTTACCCCTTTAAGCATATCCGCAATCATTTGGTTTGCCTCCTTCATTTGAGGAATATATTTTTCTCTAGAAGGACTTGGCTTAATCGAAATAAATGCAATTGGTACTTTGGGATATTTAAATCTAATGGTATCTATTAATTTTTTCACTCTTTCTAATACCATTTGCGGAGTCGCATTACCAGTAAAATCATTCTCCCCACAATATATAACCACTTGCTTAGGATGATAAGGATAAACAATATCACCTACATAATTAATTACATTCGGTAATGAAGAACCACCAAAACCTCTGTTAACAATTACATGCTTCGGGAAATAAGTCTGTACATCTTTCCAATTGGTAAAAGTTGAACTACCTATAAACAAAACAGCATTTTTTGGAGGAAATTGAAGGCTATCTTGCTTTTTAAAATATTGAATTTCATTGTAAAAAGCTGGCTTTTCTTGTGCTCTTAAAACAAAATTAACAAGTAAAAGTAAGGTGATCAGTTTTAATGTTTTCATAAATTAAAATTATTAGTGTTTTCAAATTTTTATGTTCTGAATAAAAGCAATTTCAATTTTGCGCAAAGTAATAATTAGCATCAAACTTGAATTACTGCTATTCAAATTACCAATTCATTGTTTTTTTGAGGTATGCTGTAAGCTCTAATCCAATTTCTTGATGTTCTTTAATGGAGGGATGGCCGCCGCAACCTTCGTTATATTGTTTAGCAAAAAAATATGTTCCGACATTGATATCTCCATCTGCTTTCAATTGTTTTTCAACAGCTGTAATATACTTTACTAATGCAGTTTTTAAAGTTTTATCTGCCATTGGACTTGATAAAAAAACCAGCTTTGTATTCGGATAATACTGTCTTAAAGTTTTAGCAAAAACAAGGTATGCATTAGTAAATTGGGCTGAGTCTTGTAATCCATCATTTTGTCCTAAGCAAACGGTTAAAACATCTGGTTGGTACAAATCAAAATTCCATTTTATCGAATCTCTTGCCATATTTACTTTATCAAAAACCTGTGGCATTATTATCGGTTTATTACAGCAACTTTTCATTAATCCAATTCCAGAAACAGCAGACAGGTGCCACTGGGCATTTAAATTCCTTGCTGTAGTTGGTCCATAAGCCAAATAAGCATTATGCTGGTCATGCCACTCTCCAACACCACACTTAACATCACTTTCATCACTTGCGGCTCCGCATGTAATCGAATCGCCAATAAATTCTATTTTCCTTTTTTGTTTGACTTTTGGTTTTAATAATTTTTCTACCTTAAAACCAACTATCTCTATATATCCATTTTCGAACTCAGTGTTTTTACAAATAAGAACCGTATGTTCTGCTTTTGGCAGATTTTGTGCCAAAGTGATCTTATTTTCTTTCGCTTGAAGCTGTATTCGATAGGGCTCCTGATTGTCTATTTTAATTTCGATATAATTATGAATTTTGTTCCATAACAGTTCATCATTAATTTCTAAAATACAAAATGTGCCACTAAATTTAATTTCAACATATGCCCCAGATGCCCATAATTTAGGTTTAGTTGTATTAGAAAAATCAATTCTACCAGTATATTGAATAAAACTGTGATTTCCTTTGTAAAAACTGCCAATTTCGTCAGCTTTTAAATTTAAAACCAAAACCATAAATATGTAAACTAAAAATATACGTTTCATCGTTTTACACAAAAATTCTATTACCTGATAAATTCTCTCTAAATTCTTTTGGGGTGCAACCCTTTTTCTTTTTAAAAATTCTATTAAAATTCGAAATATTGTTAAATCCACAATTATAAGCAACCTCTGCTACTGCTTCTGTAGTATCTATCAACTTTCTAGATGCATGCCCTAGTCTGATTTCTATTAGACTATCAATAAAACTAATTCCTGTTCTACTTTTAAAAAATCTACTAAACGAAACTTCGGTCATACTTGCAATTCTGGCCACTTCTGCCAAACTAACTTGTTTATCGAAATTTATATTGATGTACTCCATTACCTTTTCTACTCTTCGACTATTATAAGAGAACTCTGCATTGCTAAAGGTAGAATCTGATAGCGTTCGCATATTTCTAGATGTTGATAAATCATGAAGAATAGACATTAATTCTAAAACAGAATCAAATCCATGCTTTTTATTCAATTGTACTAATCGAGAACCAACAACAGCCGTTGTTTCTTTAGAAAACAAGATACCACATTTAGATTTTTCAAACATTTCTCTAATTACACGAAGCTGATTACGTCTCAAAAGCTTTTCATCAAACAAGTCTTTGTGGAATTGTATAGTTACTTCATGAATTTCTTTACCTTTCAATTTATGCGTTTCCCATACGTGAGGCAAATTAGCACCAATTAAAACCAATTCGGCATCACCGATTTCTTCGATATGATCACCAACTACCCTTCTTGCACCACTTGCATTAGAAATAAAGTTCAATTCCATTTCCTCGTGGTAATGTAATGGAAAGTCAAATTCTTTCTTTTTTCTTTCGAAAATTGTAAAACAATCACTGTTTGTAAGTGGTGTAATTTCTTTTATTATATTTGAATGTATCACAATGAATAAATAATACCAATAATTAGGATAAAATAATACCAATAATCAAATATAACAACTGTATAGCTCATATACTAATCAAAATAGTTTAAACAATACTAACAGCTTCCAAAAACTAAAGAAATCAACTATAAAGTGATAAAAATATTATAAACAGATAAAATAGTATTACTAATCGCCTCCAATTCAAGACTACTTTTGAGTAAACCAAACTAAACCGCTTATGCTTAATAAACTATTCACTAATTTATTGGCGCTTCTTGTATGCCTACTATCAGTTACTACTGTTTTTGCACAGGATAAAAGAATTACTGGAAAAGTTACTGATGAATCAGGATTATCCCTTCCAGGAGCCTCCGTTAAAATTAAGAACACAAATGTAGTTGCCGTTACAGATGAAAATGGAAACTTTGCCATTAGTGCACCAGCAACTAGCCAAACTATTGTTTTTTCTTATTTGGGAATGCAAGACCAAGAACTTGTCATTGGCAACAAGACTTCATTCAACATTAAACTTTTGTCCAAAAGCACATCACTTTCTGATGTAATTATTATTGGGTATGGATCTATAAAAAAATCTGACCTCACGGGCTCTGTTGCTAGAATTGAGAATGAAGATTTTGTTAGAGACGTTCCAACCAACATTCTGCAAGCCTTGCAAGGGAAAATTGCTGGCGTAAACGTCACTCAAAATGATGGCGCTCCAGGAGCTGGATTAAGCATCAGAATTAGAGGCTCTAATTCATTTTTAGGAGGAACAGAACCATTATATGTAATCGATGGAATTCCATATAATAATTCAAGTAGTGGAGGCACACCTATGTCTATTGGCGAAGATGAAAAACAGACATTAAATGCTATGTCGTTTATTAACCCTAATGATATTGAAACCATTGATATTTTAAAAGATGCTTCAGCCACTGCAATTTATGGGTCGAGGGGAGCGAATGGAGTAGTATTAATCACTACAAAAAAAGGTAAAAGTGGAAAAGACAAAATTGAAGGGAATTTTAGTGCAGGAATGGCGCAAGTCTCTAGAACGCTAGATGTGTTAAATCCAGCAGAATATGCTAGTTATCAAAATTTAGCCTACCTTAATTCGAATAAATACACTGGAACAAACTATAATGTTCCTTATTCTGGCACCAATCTTCCTGATCCAAATAATCCTGGTCAAACTTATTACGATAAAGGACCCCAAGATTATGTTGGAAACAACAACGATTGGCAAGACAGAATATTTCGAAGCGGATTATATCAAAATTATTCTGTAAATATATCAGGAGGAACAGATCTTGGCACACACAGTATTACTTTTAATTATTTAGATCAAGAGGGCACTGTCATTAATTCTAAATATAATAGATTTGGTTTAGGTTTAAATTTAAACAGAAATATTAGTAAAACTTTTAAAGTAGGCACAAGCACTTCTTTAGCCAGCACACTTACTAACGGTGTAAAAACAGGAACTGATAAATCAGATGCGGCAAGCGCTGGAGTTATTCGTTCTGCACTTACTTTTCCATCAACTATTTCAGATCCAATAGCATATGATGGTGTGGGTGATGCCTTTATCACAAACCCTTACGTTTATGTAAACGATGCGATGAACACCGTTAAGGGCTTAAATATTTTCTCTTCCAATTATGCTGAAGCAACTTTTTTAAAAGATTTCAAATTCAGACAAAATGTTGGTTTTAATTATTCTAACAGTGCAAGAGACCAATATTACCCAAGAACTGTTTATGAAGGTTTTGCAATGAAAGGATGGGGTTTAAAGGCCGATAATATATGGAGTAATATTACTTCAGAAAGCATTTTAACTTATAATAAAAAAATTGATAAACATAGTTTAAATATTTTAGGTGGAGCAACTTATGAGCGCACAAATGGTCAAAGCAAAAGAGCTGAAGCCAAAACGTTCCCTAATGATGCTTTAGAGAACGAAAACTTAGCTGCCGGTGAAGTAATCATGCCCGTAATTACTTCGCGTTATCAGTCAACTTTAATTTCGTTCCTAGCTAGAGCGAATTACAACTATGATGATCGATATTTATTAACCCTATCATACCGTCAAGATGGCTCTAGCAAATTTGGAAAAGACAACAAATGGGCAGGATTTCCATCAGCAGCAGCTGCCTGGAAGATTTCTAGTGAAGATTTTATGCAAAACGTAAAACCAATTAGTAACTTGAAATTACGTGCCAGCTATGGAAAAACAGGGAATCAAGGAATTGGATCATATGCTTCATTAGCAAAGTTAAGTGTTTACAATTATGTATTTGGAGGAGCGATACAAACTGGTTTAGCTAATGATTTGTATGCTGGTCCAGCTAATGAAAAATTAAAATGGGAAACCACTAGTGCCTACAATTTAGGTTTAGATATTGGCATGTTCAAGAATAGACTTAATTTAAGTGTTGAAGTATACAAGAAAATTACAGATGATTTATTACAAAATCTAATTATTCCTTCATCAACTGGCTTTAGAACAAAACTTGTAAACTCTGGCTCAATCGAAAACAAAGGGCTCGAAGTAACATTGAATGGTGTGGTTGCCAAAGCAAAAGATTTTGAATGGAGTTCAAATTTCAACATATCTTTCAATAGAAATAAAATTTTAAGCTTGGGCTCTGATGTAACTGAGCAATATGGAAGAAATATCTCTACAGGAGACGCTCCATTTATACAAACCGTTGGTAAATCTATAGGTGCCCTTTATGGCTATGTAGAAGATGGTTATTATGACAATGAAGCAGAAGTTAGAAATAATTTAGTTTACGTCAACCAAAGCAGTGCTATTATTTTACGTACCATTGGAGAAGTTAAATACAAAAATTTAGATAATGACCCTAGCTCAATCAGTCAAAGTGATAGAACTTTTATTGGAGACGTAAATCCAGATTACACTTTCGGATTTACCAACAATTTTAAGTACAAAAGATTTGATTTAAGTGTTTTTATAAATGGCGTACAAGGTAATGATGTAATTAACATGAATACTCGCTTTAACGCTAACTTAGGTACTAATAAAAACATTACACAAGAAATGGCTGATGGTGCTTGGGCACAAGGCAAAGACAATAGTAATGCAACTGGACCTAAAATAATGCGTCAGTTCTTTAGAGATCTTTTATTTAGCAGAAGATTTATTGAGGATGGAAGTTTTGTAAGGATAAAAAATGTAACGTTGGGCTACAATGTTCCCATAAAATCTAAAACCATCTCTGCCTTAAGAGTTGCTGTGGGAGCAAACAACTTATTCACTTTTACCAATTACTCTGGTTACGATCCTGAAATCAATAGTTATGGAGATAACCCTGCTGTTTTTGGTGTTGACTTAGGTGGCTATCCTAATTCCAGAACTTATAACTTTTCATTACGTTGCAATTTTTAACTTAAAATAAAGATCACATGAAAGCGATTTCAACATATTTTATAGCATCGGTTATCGGCTTAGTTTTACTAAGTACAAGCTCGTGCAAAAAGGCATTAGAAGAAAAACCATTTTCATTTTATTCTCCAGAAAATTTCTATAAAAATGAAAGCGATGCTAGAGCAGCTATTAATGGCGTATATGCAGAGCTATACACGTATGATTTGTTTATACAACCATTTTGGAATATAACCGTTTTAGATGACGATCATGTGTCTGGTGCAGATTGGTATTTGGGTAGTACCGGTGCAGGTAATCCTCAAAATTACTGGGGAGTAGATGGACCTTGGATTGGTTGTTATACAATTATTGCAAGAGCAAATACCGTGTTAGAAAATGTACCAAATATTACCGAAATAGATCCAGACATAAAAAAGAGAATATTAGGTGAAGCATATTTTTTAAGAGGATGGGCATACTTTCAATTGGTACAACTTTATGGCGGCGTACCAATTCGTTTAAATTCAGTTTCTGCAAATAATCCCGAAACAAATATACCAAGAGCAACAGTAAAAGAAACTTACGATGTTATTATTTCAGATTTAAAAGCTGCAGAAACAAACTTATTACCAGTCGGACATGCTAAGGCAGGCGAAGCTGGCAGAGTAAACCAAGGTATAGCAAAATCTTTCTTAGCTAAAACTTATTTAACAATGGCCTCTGGTGCATCAACTGGAAACATAACCGTTCGAGGTGGCACTGATAATGGATATTACACTTACGCTAAAAATATAGTAAAAGGTTTAGAGGGTTTAGATGCAAAAGCATATTACACTTTAGCAAGAGATAAGGCACAAGAAGTTATATCAAGCAATCTCTATAAGCTTACGCCAAACTGGACCGACTTGTGGAGCATAGCTGGACGAAATTCTAAAGAACAAATGTGGGAAGTGCAATCTTTAGCGGGAAGTGCATTTATTAACAATTTAGGCGTTTATTTTTCTGCCAGATCTACGTTTGGAGTAGGTGCAGTTTGGACAACTAATAACCATTACAATGATTACGATATATTAGACAAAAGAGTACTTGACGGGATTACTCATAACTATCAAACATTACAAGGAACTTACATCTTTTACCCCCTATCTCAGTCGGCACAATATAAAGTAGTTAATGGAATTACCTATAACAATACAGGTAGCACAACTGCAGAAAGAGCTTACACCATTAAATACAGCGGTGTTGCAGATCCAACTGTAGCAAATAGTGATGCGTTTTATCCGTTACTTCGTTATTCAGAATTATATTTAATGTATGCAGAAGCTGAAAACGAAATAAATGGCCCAACAAGCAATGCATACAATGCTTTAAACACAGTTAGATTTCGCTCATTCCCTACTACTGGCTCACCAGCTGTACCTGTTGCAGAAGCATATGCACCTGCAAATATGACATCAGAACAATTCCGTAGTTATGTCTTAGCCGAACGAGCTAGAGAATTTAATTTAGAAGGAGTAAGGAGGTTTGATTTAATGCGCTGGGGAATATATCTTCAAGTAATGAATAAAATATCATCTGGACAAAACAATATATCTAAGGTAAGAACTGCAAAAAATCTTTTGTTACCAATTCCAATAAACGAACTAAACTCAAATACAGCCTTAACCACAAATAACCCTGGCTGGTAATTTTACAATCAATTTTTCAAATCATGGAAAAGATCAAAAAATACGTAAATGCTAGCCTATTTATTCTGATAACTATCGCTAGTTTAGCTTGTAAAAAAGATAACACAGTAAGCACTAACACCCCCACGCTTACTAAAGTTACCAATTTAACTGAAAGAGATAATCCATTACAGTCAATAGGTTATGGCGAATGGATTATTATTAGTGGGAGTAATCTAAGTACAACAACTAAAGTCGACTTTAATGGTGTATTAGCTGCAGATTCATTAGTATACGCTAATGACAACAGTATTACTGTTAAAATACCCGCAGAATTAGTCGACCCAATAAATAATCCGATAACTGTTACTACCAAATTTGGATCCGCTACTTTAAATTTTAAGGTTACACAGCCAGGGCCAATTATTAACGATATTGACCCTGCTGCTGGTGGAGCAAATGACGAAGTAACTATTTACGGCGCTTATTTTAAAGGCGTAACAGAGGTGAAGATTAATGGCGTTGCTGCTACAATTTTATCAAACACAAAAACAGAAATTAAAGCAAAAGTTCCTACTGGAGTAACTAATGGTGAGGTTGTAGTTACTACACCTGTAGGAACAGTAACAGCTACAAAAACATTTGGTTTAAAACATGTTATTTTTGATGATGCTCTTAAAAATAGTTGGACAAATACTTCTTATTCTACTTCAAACTTAGTATTCAATAGTACAGCAGTTGTAAGAAGAGGAACTAATTCTATTATGGTAAGCCATAAAGCATTTTCAGCTTTAAGGTTTCGATTAGTAGCTAAATTGAATATGACTGGGTATACAACTCTTAAAATCTCTATGTATGGCGGAGTAGGCACACAAGGTAAAAAAGTTAAAATTTCAGTCACTCCTACTGCGGGCTCGTATGAACTCATATTAAATGAAGGTAAATGGACAGATTATCAAGTACCTCTTATTAATATTGGAAGTCCTGCAACGATTGAATATTTAACCTTTCAAGAATTTAGCGGTTTTGCTTCACAAATTTATGTTGATGATGTTGGCTTTTATTAAGTTCTAGACTTCCATGCTTATTAAAAAAATAGCCCTCCTATTCTTATTTTTTTGTTTCAATGTTGCTAATGCGCAACAAACAAAAAATGTTGTCATCATTACCTTTGATGGCTACAGGTGGAAGGATATGTTTAATGGCGCAGATTCCAGTAATCTTTTTGGAAAGAAGTTTACTTCACAAGATTCAATTTGGCGTGTAAAAAAATACTGGGCTAAAAATACAACAGAAAGAAGGGCTAAGTTAATGCCCTTCTTTTGGAATAACATAGCTAAAAATGGGCAGATTTATGGCAATCGTAATTACGGAAATTTTGTAAACGTAACCAACAAGTATTGGTTTTCTTATCCGGGCTATAATGAAATCTTCACAGGTTATCCAGATACGTTAATCAACAAAAATGATTATGGACCAAACCCTAACATTAATGTTCTTGAGTTTTTAAATAATAAACCAGAATTTAAAGGCAAAGTTGCAACATTTACCTCTTGGGATGCATTTTATAACATCTTAAATCAAAAGAGATCAGGTCTTCCTATCAATTCTGGGTTTAAAAATATGCAGGGCGAAAAGTTAAGTGATGTTCAGGAAACACTAAACGATTTACAATGGTGGTTGCCAAAAGATTATGGCATGGGCGAAAGAAATGATGGCATTACCTATTCATTAGCCAAAGAATATGTAAAGCTCCATCACCCTAGAGTTTTACAGTTAAGTTTTATAGAGACGGATGCTTTAGCACATAGTGGAAAATATGATTTTTATCTCGATGCGGCCAATTACAACGACAAAATGATAGAAGACTTATGGAAATTTATGCAGAATGATCCTTTTTATAAAGATCAAACTACATTTATCATTACAGAAGATCATGGCAGAGGTTATGAGGATAATTGGCAGCACCATTACTATAGTGTAGCACACTCTAATGAGATATTTTTTGCAGTAATGGGACCCGATACTAAACCTTTGGGAGAAATTAAAACCAAAGGTGTTCTATATCAAAATCAAATTGCGCAAACCATTGCTTGTTTTTTAGGTGTTAAGTTTGAAAACGGTCATGATATCGGCAAACCTATTAAAGAAGTTTTATTACAAAAATAAGCAGATTCAATTGATGAAGATATATAAAAGTGTTTTAACGATTATTTGCATTTACTTACTTTCCTTTATGGGAATAGCGAATGCACAATCTTTGAGCGATAAATTAGCAACACAAGAGACCATTTCTCTCTATAAAAACCTACACAAATTAAGCACCCAATTTACCTTATTCGGGCATCAAGACGATTTAGCTTATGGTGTAAACTGGAAATATATTGAAGGCAAAAGCGACATTAAAGATATGGTTAATGACTATCCAGCAGTTTATGGGTGGGACATTGCAAGAATAGAGTTAGATTCTATCAACAATATAGATGGCGTTCCTTTTGCAAAAATGAGAAAATACATTCAAGAGGGCTATAAAAGAGGTGGCGTAATTACTTTAAGTTGGCATTTTGACAATCCATTATCTGGCGGCACTGCTTGGGACACCACAAAAAATGCAGTAGCCTCTATATTGCCTGGCGGAGAAAAACACGAATTATATAAATCTTGGTTAAACAAGGCTGCCAATTTTATGTATACCTTAAAAGGAAGTAATGGCGAACAAATCCCTATTCTTTTTCGTCCATTTCATGAATTAACTGGCAATTGGTTTTGGTGGGGCAAAAACACTTGCAGCCCTGAAGAATTAATCAAAGCATGGCAGTTTACAGTAAACTACTTACGTAATGAAAAAAAGCTTCACAACTTAATCTATGTGTATAACACTAATGATTTTGCAAATGAAAAAGAGTTTTTAGAAAGATATCCCGGAGATGATATGGTTGATATAGTAAGTTTTGATATGTACCAATTCGAGAACCAAAATAAAAACACCTTTATTAATGCGGTAAAAAAGAGTTTATCAATTTTAACAAAAATAGCAAGAGAAAAAAAGAAACTAGCCGCTTTTGCCGAAACTGGTTATGAAGCTATACCTGAACCCAAATGGTGGACAGAAACTTTATGGCCTGCTATAAAAGATTATCCTTTAGCCTATGTGTTAGTTTGGCGTAACGCCGGCTACATGCCATCAATGAAAAAAATGCATTATTATGCACCATTTAAAGGTCAATTATCCGAACCAGATTTTATAAAATTCTATCAAAACAAAAAGATACTTTTTGAAAAAACATTAGGCAAAAAGAAACTATACTACGCAAACTAACATGAAACTACAACTAATAGATATTTTAATTTTAGTTACTTACCTCGCCTCAATGGTGCTCATAGGTTTTTACATGAGAAACAAGGCTAAGCAAGATAAAGACAGCTACCTAATGGGTGGCAAAAAACTACCTTGGTACATGTTAGGTTTAAGTGATGCAAGCGACATGTTCGACATTAGTGGCACCATGTGGATGGTTGCACTCTGTTTTGTTTACGGTTTTAAAAGTATTTGGATCCCTTGGTTATGGCCAGTTTTTAACCAAGTTTTTATGATGATGTTCCTATCCAAATGGCTAAGAAGATCTAATGCAACAACAGGTGCCGAATGGTTAAAAACCCGATTCGGATTAACGGGAAAAGGTGTTAAAAGCTCACATATTATCGTAATTGCATTTGCACTAATTAGTTGTTTAGGTTTTTTAGCTTATGGCTTTGTCGGTTTAGGAAAATTTGTTCAAGTTTTCATCCCATGGGATATGGTAAAAGACTATGTTCCTTTTCACATTACAGACAAATATGTACCACATTTTTACGGAATAGTTTTTACATTATTTGCCATGTTCTATTCCATTTTAGGTGGTATGCATAGTATTGTTTTAGGTGATGCGATTAAATATGCCATCATGACAATTGCTTGTGTTGCTATTGGCATTATTGCGGTACAGCATTTAAATGGGCAAAAATTAAATGTCCCAGAGGGATGGAACGACCCTTTCTTTAGTTGGGAATTAAATTTAGATTGGAGTAAAATAGCTGCTGATGCTAACAAAAAAATTGCTGACGATGGCTTCAGCTTATTTGGCATTTTCTTTATGATGATGTTAATGAAAGGTATTTTTGCATCTCTCGCCGGACCTGCTCCAAACTATGATATGCAAAAAATCTTGAGCACACGCAGCCCTAAAGAAGCGAGTAAAATGACTGGCTTTGTAAGCATTATTTTATTGCCAATTCGTTATAGCATGATTACTGGTTTAACTGTTTTGGCATTATTGTATTACAATCAATTATACCTAAAAGGACCTGATGGCGTAACCGATTTCGAACGTATTTTACCAGCAACAATTAATAATTTTCTACCTGTTGGTGTATTAGGTTTAGTTTTAACTGGCTTACTTGGCGCCTTTATGGGTACTTTCAGTGGTACATTAAATGCTGCTCAAGCTTACATTGTAAACGACATCTATTTAAAGTACATTAACCCAAATGCCCCTACTAAAAAGATCATTTCAATGAACTACATCGTTGGAATCATTGTAGTAATAGTTGGCATTTTCTTCGGCTTTATGGCCAATAATGTAAACGACATTCTACAATGGATAGTTGGCGGATTATATGGAGGGTATGTAGCTGCGAATTGCCTAAAATGGTACTGGTGGCGCTTTAATGCAAACGGCTTCTTTTGGGGAATGGCTGTTGGCGTAGGAGCAGCTTTGTTAATGCCTTATGTAACTACAGGGCTCCCTTTATATTGGTGGCCAGCACTATTTGTATTGTCTATAATTGGATGCTTAATCGGTACATATACCGCCCCTCCTACCGAAGAAAAAGTGCTGAAATCATTTTATAAAACAGTAAAACCCTGGGGTTTTTGGAAACCTGTACACGATTTAGTCATTGCAGAAGATCCAAGTTTTGAAGCCAATAAGAATTTTAAATTAGACATGTTTAATGTAGTACTTGGTATTATTGCACAGCTATGCCTCACCGTTTTCCCGATGTATCTAATTACGGGTATGTTTTATCCCTTATGGATAACTATCGGCATTTTGGCGGTAATCATATTTATTTTAAAAAGAACTTGGTGGAACAGATTAGAAGATTAAGACAATGAAAACGAATTTCGAACAACGCATTACACAATTAGCACAAAACCAAGAAAGATTAATTACTACTCCTAATCAAAAGATTGAGGAAGGTAATGGAATTTTCAATAGATATAAAAACCCTGTTTTAACATCAGCTCACATCCCTTACAATTGGAGGTATGATCTTAACCCATTAACCAATCCTTTCTTAATAGAGAGATTTGGTATTAATGCCGTTTTAAATTCTGGTGCAATTAAGTGGAAAGGAAAATACATATTAATGGCAAGAGTAGAAGGAAATGACCGAAAATCTTTCTTCGCCATTGCCGAGAGTTCAAATGGAATAGACAATTTCCGCTTTTGGGATTACCCTGTTGTAATGCCAGAAACTGATGAACCAGACACTAACGTTTACGACATTAGATTAGTTGAACATGAAGATGGTTGGATTTATGGTCTATTTTGCACAGAACGAAGAGATAAATCGGCTCCAGAAGGAGACCAATCTGCCGCTATTGCACAATGCGGTATTGCTCGAACCAAAAATCTTATTGATTGGGAAAGATTAGCTGATTTAAAAACAAAATCCCCTCAACAGCGAAATGTAGTCTTACACCCAGAATTTGTTAATGGAAAATACGCTTTTTACACTCGTCCTCAAGATAGCTTTATAGAGGCTGGCAAAGGTGGTGGCATTGGTTTTGGCTTATCAGCATCTATAGAAAATGCAGTTGTTGATAAAGAAACTGTAATAGATAAAAAAGTATACCATACTGTTTATGAAGCAAAGAATGGACAAGGCCCAGCACCCATTAAAACGGATAAAGGTTGGTTACACCTTGCGCACGGCGTAAGAAATACCGCAGCAGGCTTAAGGTATGTTTTATATATGTTTATGACGGATTTGAATGATTTAACGAAAGTAATACATAAACCTGGAGGTTATTTTTTAGCACCAGATAATGAAGAAAGAGTTGGAGATGTATCAAACGTTGCATTCTGCAACGGATGGATTGCTGAAGATGATGGAAGCGTTTATATCTATTATGCATCTTCTGACACAAGAATGCATGTAGCTACAAGTACAATTCAGCAACTAGTTGATTATGTAACAATGAATCCTGAAGATGGTTTACGTTCTGCCTCATCAGTTCAAACAATTGTTGATATAATTGATAAGAATAAGGGCTTTTTTCAAGCTCCAATTACTGTAGATTTGAAAGGAGAATCTACCCATTTATAAAGATGAGTTTAAAATCATTAGATAAATTTAAATCAGAAGTAGAAACTGAATTGAAAGACATCCTAAATTGGTGGATGACATATGCCATCGATATAGATAACGGAGGTTTTTATGGAAAAATTGACAATGACAACTACGTTAGTTCTGAAGCTGTAAAAGGGCTTGTATTAAATACTCGAATACTTTACACTTTTTCATCAGCCTATGCTTTAAATGCAAACAATGAATATTTAACAACTGCTAACCGAGCTTTTAATTACCTAATTGAAAATTTTGCAGACACTTTAGATGGTGGCTTTTTTTGGTCTGTTGATGAAATGGGCGGAATGTTGGATAGCAAAAAGCAAATATACGGTCAAGCTTTTGCCATCTATGCCTTTGCCGAATATTATAAAATAACAAAGCATGAAAAAGCTTTAGCATTGGCAATAAATACATTTAACCTATTAGAAGAACACAGTTTCGACCCAATTAACCTCGGCTATACGGAAGCCCTTACAAAAAACTGGGAACCTATAGAAGATCTTCGTCTAAGCGAAAAAGATCAAAATGATAAAAAGTCGATGAACACGCATTTGCATATCATAGAAGCCTATGCTAATCTATACAGCGTTTGGCATAATGAAGAACTTAAACTAGCTATTAAAAAGCTACTTACCAACTTCAAAGATCACATTATCAACAAAGAAAATCATCATCTAAACTTATTTTTCACTGAAACATGGCAAGTCAAATCTACCTTAATCTCTTTTGGCCATGATATTGAGGCAGCTTGGTTATTACAAGAAGCTGCTGAAGTTATAAATGATGAGGATGAAATTATTTCTTTTAGGAAAATTTCTATTCAAATGGCAGACGCTACCCAAAAAGGCTTTGATAAAAATGGTGGTCTTTGGTATGAATATGATCCTACAACAAATCATTGGATAAAAGAATTACATTGGTGGCCACAAGCAGAGGCGATGGTGGGTTTTTTTAATGCTTGGCAAATCAATGCAAAAGACGAATATTTAATTCAATCCTTAAAAAGTTGGACGTTTATTAAACACCATCTTAAAAATGAGGTAAAAGGAGAATGGTTTTGGGGTGTGAATAGCGATTATACTTTAATTAATGGCGAAGACAAAGCTGGTTTCTGGAAATGTCCTTATCACAATGGAAGAGCATGTATCGAAATTATTAAGCGAACTAAAAAGGTTAATTAACTAAAGAAATTTAAAATAAGCGAGTTTTTATAAAAAAGAAATCAACGTGCTTCTTAAAAACATTATAAGGTTCCATTAGTATACATTGAGACAATCAAACTCAAAGTACAATAATTTAGGGTATTATTAAATATAAGTTAATTACGAAATCGATATAATCAAATAATACTAAATATAACCTTAAAACAAAGTCTTTTAACAAGTTAAAAAGCAAAAACATCATCTTTTTCCATCAAAATTTAAAAATGAAGAGAAGAATATTAAAAAAATTACGATATTTAACGACCAAACAATAAACAAAACTTTTGCCGTCTTCGTAATCGCTCATGAATCTTAAATTTCTTAATAATTACACGCTGGCCTCTTATTTTGTTTTTGGAACTATTGTTATTGCAATAATTAATATTTTCATCCATGGCTTAGTAGATTTAGCAGACTTAATCATATCAATCGCCATCATAGTTTTAAGGTACTTTTCTTTCGTACTTGTTAAAAGAAGTTTTACATGGAGTAAGTATCTGCTAATCATTTTATTGGGAAGAAGTCTTTATCGTTTATGGTATATTATAGAATACCCCGAAACTAGTTTATACTACCTCGGCTTATTCCTAATGATTTTGCAAATAATTTTTACAATTCTAGCACTATCCTTAATTACAAGAAGTCCTTCTAAAATTTACAAAAACAGAAAAGATTACTAGCTTATTTTATAACTGTAACTAATTCTAAATCATCTGTACTATTGTTAGTAAAACCATTGTTTTTAGTGAATTTAAATTTTTATTAACTTACTAAAGATAAAATTTCAAGCGAACTAAATGATAACTTTACATAAAATCATTCCAGACACTATAAAACTATAATCCTTCTCAATGAATAAGATTCAGCAAAATTTTCGATTAATCCTTCAACATCGATTCGGACCTGTACTTTTAGCTACATTGTTATTGTGTAGTATTTCATTAATAACCAGAATAATATTGTTAATCGCTTCTGCAAGTTCATTCGATTGGACATTAGCTAATTTTTTCAGCGTATTTATTATCGGACTATTTTTTGATTTAGCAGCGGCTTCTTTTGCAGTTATTCCATTAGTAATTTACTTATGGGTATTCCCCAGCAAGTGGTATGGAAAAAAATTAAATACTATTCTATTAACTATATATTTCTTTATCGTAGTAACAACATTAATTTTTAACGGAATTTCTGAATGGTTTTTCTGGGATGAGTTTTCTGTACGTTACAATTTCATTGCAGTAGATTATCTAATTTATACAACTGAAGTAATTGGTAATATCCGCCAATCTTACCCAATTACACCTATATTAATAACGTTACTATTAGTTTCTGGTTTAGCAACTTATTTCTTAAGAAAATGGATAAACCCATCTTTTAGTATTCCCATAAAATTTTTAAAAAGAACAAAATTTGCACTACTGCTACTGCTAATTCCGGTAATCACTTATTTTTTTGTAGACCATAAATGGAAAGAACATAGTGCCAATCAATATGCAAATGAGCTTGCCGGAAATGGAATGTATGATTTTGGATTTGCATTTTGGAATAACCAACTTGATTACGATACCTTTTATCAAACCATACCACTAGACAAAGCTACAAGTATTCTTCGTGGTGAGCGCTCTGAAAAAAGCGCAGATACCGCAGCATTAGGTACTGTTAGAGAGATTATTGCTACAGAAAAAGAGAACAAAATGAATGTAGTAATGATTAGTGTAGAGAGCTTAAGTGCAGACTTTTTAGGAAGTTTTGGTAATACGCAGAACATCACCCCCCATTTAGACTCTTTAGCTAAAAAAGGATTACTCTTTACTAATCTTTATGCTTCTGGCACACGTACAGTTAGAGGTTTGGAAGCGCTATCACTTTGTATTCCTCCGACACCGGGGCAATCAATTGTTAAACGTCCAGACAACAAAAATCTTTTTACACTTGGAAGCGTATTTCGTTCAAAAGGTTATAATAGTAGATTTATTTACGGCGGTTATGGCTATTTTGACAACATGAACGAATTCTTTTCGCAGAATGGTTATGAAGTAACTGATAGAAATGCTTTAAAACCAAATGAGATTACTTATGAAAATACTTGGGGAGTAGCTGACGAAGATCTTTTCAAGTTAGCAATGAAAGAAATTGATAAAGACTATAAAAACAAAAAGCCATTTTTCACCCAAATTATGACGGTTTCTAACCATCGTCCATATACCTATCCAGAGGGAAGAATTGATATTCCATCTCATACTGGAAGAGAGGGTGCAGTAAAATATACAGATTACGCAATAGGTAAATTTATTAAAGATGCTGGTAGTAAACCCTGGTTTAACAATACGCTATTTGTTATTGTATCAGATCATTGCGCATCTAGCGCAGGAAAAGTAGAACTCCCTGTTAATAAATACCATATTCCAATGATATTTTATGCGCCTGGAAAAATTAATCCTGGCAAATTCGAAAAACTTACTGCACAAATTGATGTAGGACCTACAATTTTAGGCTACCTAAACTTTAGTTATAAAAGTAAATTCTTTGGACAAGATGTATTTAAAATGGATGAGAAAGATCAACGGATCTTCATCAGTACTTACCAAAGTCTTGGCTATTTAAAAAACAACAAATTGGTAATTTTAGGCCCGAATAAGAAAACAAACACCTTCATTCCGGATTTTAAAACAGGGAATTCTGTTGCTACCGAAAATGAACAATGGCTTACGGAAGAAGCAATTGCTAATTACCAAATGGCCTCTGAACTTTACAAACGCAAAGGCTATCAATTTTCAACTAAAAATTAATAAGTCAAGGTATTTAAAAACGGCCTGATAAGATCAAACCTTTGTTTCCTTGGTTATAACTTGGCATTAAAGTGAAGTTTGATACTTTTTTAGGCCTTAGCACTTTTTTGATTTGTGGATAAACTAGATAAGCAATTTTTGCTGATGCAATACCAATTCCGGCACCGGCTACTACATCGCTAAACCAATGTTTATTGTTGTACATACGCAAAGTACCAGTAACGGAAGCTACAAAGTAACCACCATAGCCAATCCATGGGCTAACATCTTTATACTCTTGATGCAAAAATTCTGCTGCTACAAATGCTGAAGCGGTATGTCCGGAGGGGAACGAGTTGTGTTCATTTCCACTTGGCCTAAGTCTACCAACACCTTGTTTTAGGTAATGCGTTGACAAACCCATAATCGCGGCCGAGGTAACAT
>JAIELS010000109.1 GCA_019752795.1 Sphingobacteriaceae bacterium | reverse complement strand
ATTAGCGGAATAATAGGCGAGTTACTGGGATGGCGTGCAATGTTCTTAATAGCAGCTGTTATTTGTCTTTTGCTTATCTACTTAATGAACGTTAGATTTATAAAAAGTGAACCACTATTTAAAGGCACTTATAAAGATTTAATGCGATCTATGCTAGCCTACATTAAAACACAACCAGTATTAAGAGAAGCCTCTTTAATTAATTTTTTTGCTTTTATTGTTATCATGGGGTTTTGGACAACCATGGTTTTATACTTAGCCAATCCTCCACATCAATTTAGCACTGCTAAAATTGGTTTATTCGGCATTGCTGGTGCTGCCGGCGCATTAGCTGCACCTTTAGTTGGCAAACTGAGCGGAAACAATAATCCTCGAAAAAATCTACTCATAGGTTTTATTTTAGAGCTTGTTAGTGTAGCGTTATTCTATTTTACAGGTCAAAGTGTATTCTTATTTGTTGTAGGAATTATTTTAATAGATATTGGTCAACAGGCCATACACGTTACTAATCAAACTCGAATTTATGCCTTAGTTCCAGAAGCTAGAAACAGATTAAATACCATTTTTATGTCAGTAAGTTTTATAGGCGCAAGTTGTGGTTCTGCTTTAGGTTTATGGTTATGGAGTTTAGGCGGTTGGTCTATGTTTTGTTATGGTATTACAGGAATTATAATTTTAAACATCTTCATTTATCAGTTATACTCAAAAAAATAAAATGGCGATAGTTGAACAAATATTCCCAGCGTTAACTTGGCGAATTAGAAAGTTAGCCATGTATCCTGAAAAAGAAATCAAAGAGATGGCATTGCCAAATGACTTTGATGGTATTCACTTTGGACTTTATCATAACTACGAGCTAACTGGAGTTGTTTCTTTATTCGAAAAAGGAACAACTGCACAATTTAGGAAGATGGCTGTTTTACCCGGTGACCAAGGGAAGGGTTTTGGCACACAATTACTTCAATATGTAATTGATTTTTGCAAACAAGAAGGAATTCAATTGTTATGGTGTAATGCCAGAACAAGCGCTATTGAATTTTATAAAAAAATTGGTTTTGTAACTACTGGAGAACCATATTTACAAGACCAATTAGCATATATCAGAATGGAAATTAAGGTTGAAGTATAAGCTTAATTACATTGATAATTTAATTATAAATCTGGTTAGCATTAAGATAATTATTTTCCTGTCAAAATTCAAAAAACAAGTTTCATCATTTAGCTTTAATATGTACATTTACCACTATACATAAATAAAACTATGGCAAAGAAAAACGACGAAAAAAAGAAACATGTACCTGTAGTTACAAAAAAATCACTACAGTTTTTCGAAAAATATATTAACAACCCTGCACCTACTGGTTATGAGTGGGAAGGACAGAAATTGTGGTTAGATTACTTAAAACCTTACATCGACGAACACTTTATAGACAATTATGGTACTGCAGTTGGCGTAATTAATCCAAAAGCCGAATATAAAGTTGTAATTGAAGCACATGCTGATGAAATTTCATGGTATGTAAATTACATTACCAGCGATGGATTAATCTATGTTATTCGCAATGGAGGTTCAGATCATCAAATTGCACCATCAAAACGCGTAAATATTCATACAGAAAAAGGATTAGTTAAGGCTGTTTTCGGTTGGCCAGCCATTCACACCCGTAGTGGCGAAAAAGAAGAAGCCCCAGCTTTAAAAAACATCTTTTTAGACTGCGGCGCAACTACTAAAGAAGAAGTAGAAAAAATGGGAATTCATGTAGGCTGTGTAATCACCTATGAAGATGAATTTATGAATTTAAATGATCGCTATTATGTTGGCAGAGCTTTAGATAACCGTGCAGGTGGTTTTATGATTGCAGAAGTTGCTCGTTTATTAAAGGAAAACAAAAAGAAATTACCTTTTGCTTTATACATTGTTAATTCTGTACAAGAAGAAATCGGTTTACGTGGTGCAGAAATGATTGCACAACGCATTAAACCAAATGTTGCAATCGTAACTGATGTAACCCACGATACAACTACCCCAATGATTAGTAAGATTACACAAGGTGATTTATCTTGTGGTAAAGGTCCAGTAGTATCTTATGCGCCAGCGGTACAAACTAATTTGAATAAGTTATTAATTAAAACTGCAGAGAAAAATAATATTCCATTCCAACGTCAAGCTTCATCTCGTTCTACCGGAACAGATACAGATGCTTTTGCGTACTCAAACGGAGGTGTTCCTTCTGCATTGATCTCGCTACCTTTACGCTATATGCATACCACTGTAGAAATGGTGCACAAAGAAGACGTAGATAATGTAATTAGTTTAATTTACGAAAGTCTATTAAACATAAAAGCAGACCAAGATTTTAGAGAGTTCTCTTAAAAAGGAGAATAATTATAAGTTAAAAGGTTGAGGGGAAATCCTCAACCTTTTTTTATTCACAAAAACCGTCATTTCGACAGAGGGCAGCGACGAGAAATCTTTCCTATAGAGCTTTAAGAAACCATTACAACAATTTAAATCCAGAAATCAAAAGCGCAACACAGCTTTAAGCACCTTCACTTCTTAATGTTAAAAATTCCTACTTTTACAAAATAAACTATCCAAAAATGACTAATATTAAAGTTATCGCATTTGATGCCGATGATACTTTATGGGTAAACGAGCCCTATTTCCGCGAAGCTGAAGATAAATTTTGCGCCTTGTTAGAAGATTATCTGCCTTTGCATAGTACCGCTAATGCTTTATTTAAAACCGAAATTGCAAATTTACCTTTATATGGTTATGGCATTAAGGGTTTTATGCTATCGATGATTGAAACTATTTTGGACGTAACCCAAGGTACGGCAAGTTTAGCAATGATTGCTAAAGCCATCGAATTTGGCAAGGAACAGCTCAATAAACCCATTGAATTATTAGACGGGGTTGAGGAAGTTCTAGCAGCATTAAAAGGTGATTATCGTTTAGTTGTGGCTACCAAAGGCGATTTGTTAGATCAAGAACGAAAATTGCAAAAATCGGGTTTAGAAAGCTATTTTCATCATATCGAAATTATGAGTGAAAAACACGAAAAAGATTACCTTAAATTATTAAAGCATTTAGACTGCAAGCCCGAAAACTTTTTAATGATCGGCAACTCCTTAAAGTCGGATGTGTTACCAGTATTGGCAATTAGTGGCAATGCTATACATGTTCCTTTTCATACCACATGGGCTCATGAAGTTGTTGAACACAATGTTGAGCATGATAATTTTAAATCGGCAGAAAACCTTACCGAAATTTTAACTTTCCTTAAAAAATGAAAAAGCTACTTAATATAGAGAATTGGGCAAGAAAAGATCATTTTAATTTCTTTAATAGCTTTGAAGAACCTTTTTTTGGTGTTACGGTAGATATTGACTGTTCCATAGCTTATCATAAATGCAAAAAGGAGGGCAAAGGTTTTTTCCTTTATTACTTACACCAATCATTAGCTGCGGCAAATACCATCGAAAACTTTAGGTTTAGAATAGAAGATAATCAAATCTATGTTTATGACCAAGTAAATGCTTCTGCTGTTATCAATCGACCAGATAATACTTTTGGTTTTTCTTATATAGATTACTTTCAAGATTTTATTGAATTTCAAACCGCAGCAAAAAAGGAAATTGAAGAAGTAAAAAATTCAATCGGATTAAATTTATCGGGAAATGGAGCCAATGTAATTCATATATCGGCTATGCCATTTTTAAAATTCACGTCTCTTTCTCATGCCCGTAGTTTTTCTTTTAAAGATAGTTGCCCAAAATTTTCTTTTGGTAAAATGACAGATGAAAATGGTAAAAAATCTATGCCAATCTCTATCCATGTTAATCATGCTTTAATGGATGGTTATCATGTTAGTTTATTTGTAGATGAGTTTCAAAGAAGGTTGAATAAGGCTTAATCTTCTATTTTATTTCCCATAAATCTTTCTTAATTTACAATCGAAAAACATCATCAACCATGAGTGATAAAAAGACTTTATTTACAGAAAAGATTAAAGCATCTTATGCCCCAACGGGAGCATCTATATATTTAGGAGCTGGTATTTTAGACGGCGAGGTTTTAGCAGAAGCGGAAGTAAACTTACCATTAAGAATGATGAACCGCCACGGTTTAATTGCTGGTGCTACCGGGACAGGTAAAACTAGAACTTTACAATTGTTAGCAGAGCAACTTTCTGATGCTGGCGTACCAGTTTTTATGCTTGATGTTAAAGGCGATTTATCTGGTTTAAACCAAGCTGGAAGTACAAATCCGAAAATCGAAGATAGAGCTAAACAATTAAATAAACCTTTTACACCAAGTGGTTTTCCCGTAGAACTTTACTCTTTAAGCGGCAAAACTGGTGCACAAATGCGTGCTACAGTTACCGAATTCGGTCCAGTTTTACTGGCTAAAATTTTAGAATTAAACGATACACAAACAGGAGTTTTAGCAGTAATATTTAAATATGCTGATGATAACAAAATGCCAATCGTTGATTTAAACGATCTAAAAAAATTATTAGGGTATTTATCTGAAGGAGCCGGAGCCGCAGAAATTAAAAGTAGTTATGGCTCAATTTCATCAGCAACCTCTAGTACGATTTTAAGAAAAATCGTTGCAATAGAACAACAAGGTTTGGGTGGCATGTTTGGTGAAACTTCTTATGATATTGAAGACCTTTTTAATCGTGTAGATGGAAAAGGTGTAATTAGTTTACTCAACATCGCCGACGTACAAAACCAACCAGTTTTATACTCTACTTTTTTATTAAGCCTATTGGCAGAAATTTATCAAGCAATGCCAGAAGCTGGAGATTTAGACAAACCTAAACTGGTTTTCTTTTTTGATGAGGCCCATCTCCTATTTAACGATGCTCCAAAAGCATTTTTGGAGCAAGTAAACACCATTATTCGGTTAATTCGCTCTAAGGGAATTGGCGTTTTCTTTTGCACACAATCGCCAATGGATATCCCTGAAACGGTGTTGGCACAATTAGGTAACCGAGTACAACATGCACTTAGAGCTTTTACACCAAATGATGTAGATGCGTTGAAAAAAACAGTTAACACTTATCCAAAATCAGATTTTTATGAAATAGATAAAATGTTAACCGCTTTAGGAACTGGGCAAGCCTTAGTTACTGTTTTAAATGAAAAAGGTATACCTACAGAAGTTGCAGCAACAATGCTTACTCCACCGAGAGCTATAATGGCGCCAATGGCAAACATAGATTGTGAAAAATTAATGCAATCAAGTCCATTATTTACTAAATATCAAAAAACTATTGATCCTGTTAGTGCTTTTGAAATGCTAACAGATAAAATCAATCAGAAAATGGCTGAAGAAAATGAAGTGAAAGCCGCAGTTGAAGAACAAAAAAGAGTTGAACAAGAAAGCAAACCAAAACCTGGAGAGAAAAGTATTGTTGAAGAAGTAATGGGAGCAACTATTACTAGACAAATTGGCAAAGAGATTGTGAGAGGTATTTTTGGTATGCTAACAGGAAAAAAACCACGTTCAAGAAGTGGTGGTCTTTTTGGTTTTTAAATCTTAAATTTGAAACTCTACATTTATTACCCCTATTTAAATAAATATTTTTAATGAAACCTACTTTACTAATTTTGGCTGCCGGTATGGCTAGCCGCTACGGCAGCATGAAACAAATAGATGGTTTTGGACCTAATGGCGAAACTATCATTGACTACTCTATATACGATGCAATTAAAGCTGGCTTTGGCAAAGTTGTGTTTATCATTAAAGAAGAATTTGCAGAAAGTTTTAGAAAAATTTTTGATCCAAAACTCAAAGGAAAAATTGAAGTTGACTATGTTTTTCAAAATTTTGATTTAAAGCAATTCGGTATTCAAGAAGAAATTTATAGAGAGAAACCTTGGGGAACAGCACACGCTATCTTATCGGGAAGAAAAGTAGTTAAAGAACCTTTTTGTGTAATTAATGCTGATGATTTTTATGGCTACGATGCTTTTAAGAAAATGGTCGACTTTTTAACAGAAGAAGCAACAGATAGCAATTATGCAATTATAGGTTATCAAATTGGCAAAACATTGTCAGATTTTGGGGCTGTTTCTCGTGGCGTTTGTAAAGTTGATGAAAATGGAAACTTAGAAGAAATTGTAGAACGCACAAAAATCTATAAAGAAAATGACGCTATTGTATATGAAGAAAATGATAAAAAATATCCATTAGCATTTGAAACACCTGTTTCTATGAATTTTTGGGGCTTTACTCCTGCCGTTTTTAGCATCACTGAAGAAATGTTTAGAACATTTGCAATGGCAAATAAAGAAAATCCCAAAGCAGAATTCTTTATTCCTTTAATTGGCGAAAACTTAGTTAAAAGCAATACCGCAACTTTTCAGGTAGTGCCTACTTCAAACCAATGGTTTGGCGTAACCTATAAAGAAGATAAACCATTTGTACAAGCTAGCATAGATCAGCTAATTAAAGATGGTGTTTATCCAGAAAAACTATGGAACTAAACATCAATGAAGAAATATTATTAGCCTACGGATTTACGCTAAAAACCGTAAAATTACAACAAATAGGTTCGGGGCATATCAACCGAACCTATTTGCTATCTACCCAGCATCATAAAAAATTTGTTCTACAACAGATCAATACTTCCGTTTTTAAAGATCCACATGCAATTGCAAACAATGTCAAAGCTGTTGCTGATTATTTAAAAATACATCACCCTAATTATCTTTTCCCAACACCAATTAGCACATTAACCGGCAAATTAATGTTTCATTTTGAAGATGATTATTGGCGTCTACTACCCTTTGTAGACGATACAACAGCATATGATACATTAAGCAACCCAAAGCAGGCATATGAAGCCGCTAAACAATTTGGTAAACTAAGCAAGTTACTAAACAAGTTTGATACTTCTCTTTTAAAACCCACAATTCCTGGCTTTCATGATTTAGCATGGCGATATGAGCAGTTTACTTTTGCATTAAGCAAAGCTGATAAACACCTTAAGGCTGATGCAAAACAGCAAATAGAAACCGCATTACATCACCATTATATTGTTGATTACTACAAGTCTTTTGAACACAGCAAGAGTTTCCCGAACAGGGTAATGCACCATGACACCAAAATTAGTAATGTACTTTTAAATACAGTTAATTTTGATGGCGTTTGTGTAATCGATTTGGATACTTTAATGCCAGGTAAATTCATATCAGATTTAGGCGATATGATGCGAACTTACCTTTGTGCTTTCTCTGAAAATGAAACTGATTTAAATAAGATTAATATTCGTTTAGAGTATTTTGAAGCTACCATAAAAGGTTATCTTTCTGAAATGGCTAGCATATTAACCGATACTGAAAAAGAATTAATTTTATTCTCTGGAAAATATATTATTTACATGCAAGCTTTAAGATTTTTAACCGATTATCTTAACGGGAATGTTTATTATCCAATTGCCTATCCAGAACAAAATTTAGACCGGGCGAAAAATCAATTTAAATTATTAAACGAACTTTTCGAAAATGAAAAGATTTTACAAGATATTATCGAAGAATGTTTGTAGTAATCTTTCTTAAACTAAAAAAGCGTTACTGAAATTAATCAGCAACGCTTTTTATCTATAATCTTCGGACTTTTAGTCTCTAGACTTTCTGACTACTTTTTCTCTTCGTCTTTTACTTCTTCAAATTCAACATCAGTAACTGTATCGCCACCTTGTTGTGCATCTGCTTGTGGAGCATCACCTTGAGCTTGCTCACCAGCTTTGTACATTTCTTCTGAAGCAACGTTCCAAGCATTTTGCAATTCTTCTTGAGCTGCATCAATATCTGCAAAGTTACGAGACAAATGAGCTGCTTTTAATTTCTCTAAACCAGCTTCTATTGGCGCTTTTTTATCATCAGATAATTTATCACCAAACTCTTTCAATTGTTTCTCAGTAGAGAAAATTAAAGCATCAGCACCGTTAATTTTATCTGCTTCTTCTTTTTGTTTAGCATCAGAATCAGCATTAGCTTCCGCTTCTTCTTTCATTCTCTTAATTTCTTCTTCTGTTAAACCAGATGAAGCTTCAATACGAATTTTTTGCTCTTTACCAGTAGCTTTATCTTTAGCGCTTACGTGTAAAATACCGTTTGCATCAATATCAAAAGCAACTTCTACTTGTGGCACACCGCGTGGCGCTGGTGGAATTCCATCTAAAATGAAACGACCAATTGTACGGTTTTGAGCAGCCATAGGACGCTCGCCTTGTAAAATATGGATTTCTACCGAAGGCTGATTATCAGCTGCTGTAGAGAAAGTTTCTGCTTTTTTAGAAGGGATAGTTGTATTTGCTTCAATTAATTTCGTCATTACACCACCCATAGTTTCAATACCTAAAGAAAGTGGAGTAACATCTAATAACAATACATCTTTAACCTCACCAGTTAAAACACCACCTTGAATAGCAGCACCAATTGCAACAACCTCATCAGGGTTTACACCTTTACTTGGTTCTTTACCAAAGAAAGCTTTAACAGCATCCTGAATTGCAGGAATACGAGTTGAACCACCTACTAAGATAATTTCGTCGATATCACCAACTTTTAAACCAGCATTTTTCAAAGCAGATTTACAAGGGTCAATCGTACGTTTAATTAAATCTCCAGCTAATTGCTCAAATTTAGCACGGCTTAAAGTTCTAACTAAGTGTTTTGGTCCGCTTGCATCAGCAGTAATATATGGCAAGTTAATTTCTGTAGAAGTTGTACTAGACAACTCAATTTTAGCTTTTTCAGCGGCTTCTTTTAAACGTTGTAAAGCCATTGGATCTTGAGCTAAATCCATTCCATTTTCAGTCTTGAATTCTTGAGCTAACCAATCGATAATTACGTGGTCAAAATCATCACCACCTAAGTGTGTATCACCATCAGTAGATTTTACTTCGAAAACGCCATCACCTAATTCTAAAACCGAAACATCATGTGTACCACCACCACAATCAAAAACAACAATTTTCATGTCTTTGTGTGCTTTATCTAAACCATAAGCTAAAGCTGCTGCAGTTGGTTCGTTAATGATACGTTTTACAGTTAAACCAGCAATCTCCCCAGCTTCTTTCGTCGCTTGACGTTGTGCATCGTTAAAGTATGCAGGAACAGTAATAACTGCTTCCGTTACTTCATGACCTAAGAAATCTTCAGCCGTTTTTTTCATTTTTTGTAAAATGATAGCCGAAATTTCTTGTGGAGTATATTTACGATCGTCTATTTCTACACGTGGCGTATTGTTATCTCCCTTAACTACTTTATAAGGTACTCTACCAATTTCTTTGGCAACCTCAGCAAAGCTGTTACCCATAAAGCGCTTAATAGAATAAATTGTTTTTGTAGGGTTCGTTATCGCCTGACGTTTAGCAGGTTCACCCACTTTACGCTCGCCGTTTTCTGCAAAAGCAACAATAGATGGCGTTGTACGTTTACCCTCACTGTTGGCTATAACTACAGGTTCGTTACCTTCCATTACAGAAACGCAAGAGTTTGTTGTTCCTAAGTCTATACCAATTATTTTTCCCATTTTATTTTGTATTTCTTTTTAAATTTTTAATGTATACTAGCTCATTAACAAGCAATGTGCCAATTGAGTTTTGGCAGAAATAACACTTAAAAGACTGTTAAAATGTAACGATTAAGCTTAATAATGGCTGACACGTTGGCAGAAAGGCAGAAATTTTAAAGGATTAGGTGTTTTGAAAATGAATGTCAGTAATTATTAGGATCTGCAGTCCTGCTGTTTGCTGTAATCTTTTTGTTGGTCTTTCAACCGTCCTTTGGAACGCATGCGAGAAATCTCTATCCTATACTTCTCTGCTTACAGATTTCTCAGTCGTACCTTCTTCGAAATGACGATACAAAAAAGTATTTCCGCTACCATCAGGTTTAAATAACAAAAGCATTTACTAAAATGTAAAATATTGGCTAAACATACGGGGTAAAATCGTCGGCTTTAGCCTCATTACAATTCTAACAATCTCTCCAGATGATGGTAGCCAATCCCAAAATAAGCCTTAGTTTCTTTTATTTTTTGTAAAATTTCTTCTTTGCGTTTCGCTTCAGAAGTCCCCTTCAGGGGATTTAGGGGCTTCACCCCCACTACCAACACATTTTTCGGGGTATGCGCATCAGAAATAAATTCAAAAACTTTGGTTTTGTAACCGTAATATTCTAAGATTAAAGCTCTAATTCCATCAGTTACCATTTCGGCTTGGCGTTCTAAGAAAATTCCATATTTTGTTAAAAACGAAACATCATTTTTAACTTTGTATTTTTCAATTTCTCGTCTAATCTGTTTATGGCAACAAGGTGCAACAACAATTAATTCAGCACCAGCATTTATACCTTTAAAAATCGCATCATCTGTTGCTGTATCACAAGCATGTAAGGCAATTAATAGATTTATTTCTTTTACTTTATAATCTTCAATTGTACCCTCAACAAAATGCAATTGCTCAAAACTAGATTGCTTGGCAATGTCATTACATAACGTAACTAAATCTGCTCTAAACTCAACCCCTGTTACCTTTGCTTTTAAATTCAATTGTTGATGCAAATAATCATACAGAGCAAATGTTAAATAACCTTTTCCAGAGCCCATATCTACGACATTCTTAATGGTTCCTTCTGGCAATTCCTTAATTAAAGAACTTAAAATCTCTATGTATTGATTAATCTGCTTGTACTTATCTTGTGAATTCTTAAAAACTTTGCCGTCAGCATCTGTAATTTTTAAGGCATGTAAATAAGAGTTATTGGCAGGCTTAATCAAGCGCTTCTTTTCCTTATCATGAGATAAATTAGGTTCTAGCTTAGTATTAAAAAATCTTTCTCTTAGCTTTATAATATTCTTTTTATCATGCTCAATTATAATTTCTTGATCTACAGTAAACAAAGTTCCAATCTTAAAATCATTGCTCAATAAATTATTAAGCAACTTTATCCCATCTTCAATTTGATGGTTTTTAAAAATGTCTCTGGTTTTATACCTATAGTTAAAAGAAAGCATATCAACTCTTTTAATTTTAACCAACTTGACATAAATATTTTTTAATTCTCTATCATTTCCTTGATAGTTCCCAAGAGAAAGTTTGACAAGGTTTTTATCTAGAATACTTGTTTCTAAAGTTTGACTAAATTTATTAAGCGTTTCAGTATTTGTCATATTTAAGGATTATCAATTAAGTAACTACTTTATTAATAAATTAGCCTACTTAACTTTTTGCTTTCACAAAATTAAGCTTTAAATTAGGATATCTTTAAATATCTAACCATTAATAATGAGCGAATTTCAAATCAAAAAGTCTTCAACAGTTTACGATGCTATAATAGTTGGCTCTGGTGCTGGTGGAGGAATGGCCGCCTATGTTTTGGCAAACGCCGGACAAAAAGTATTGCTACTTGAAGCAGGTCAACACTTCGATCCAAGAATAGATTCACATCAGATGAAATGGCCTTGGGAATCGCCTAGACGTGGGGCTGGCACCACAAGACCTTTTGGAGATTTTGATGCCTCTTATGGCGGCTGGGAATTAGAAGGTGAGCCATACACTAAGAAAGATAAAACAGAGTTCGATTGGTTTAGATCACGTATGTTAGGTGGTAGAACAAACCATTGGGGAAGAATTTCATTAAGAATGGGTCCTGATGATTTTAAACCAAAAGATGGGTTAACAGCCGATTGGCCAATTACTTATGCTGATGTAAAACCTTTTTACGACAAAGTTGACCGTATGATAGGTATTTATGGCTCTGTAGAAGGTATAGAAAACGAACCTGATGGAATTTTCATGAAACCACCAAAACCTCGTTTAAATGAACTTTTCATTAAAAAAGGAGCAGAAAAAGCAGGCGTAAAGGTAATCGCAGGAAGAGGTGCGGTAATGACTGAAAGTATAAAAGGAAATAACGATCGTGCACCTTGTTTTTATTGTGGGCAGTGCGGTAGAGGATGTAAAGTATATGGAGATTTTTCTGCATCATCTTGTTTAGTTATTCCCGCACAAAAAACAGGCAATCTTACCGTAATAACAGATGCAATGGTAAGAGAAGTGATTACCAATAAGGATGGTTCTGCAAAAGGCGTTTCCTATGTAAATCGTAAAGATTTGCAAGAATATCAAGTTAATGGCAAATTGGTGATTTTAGGTGCTAGTGCCTGCGAATCGGCTAGAATTTTATTGAACTCAAAATCATCTCAACATCCAAACGGTTTAGCAAACAACAGTGGTGTTGTAGGTAAATATTTACATGATTCTACTGGTGCTGGTGTTTATGGTTTTCTTCCTCAATTAATGGATAGAAAAAGGTATAATGAAGATGGGCTTGGTAGTATACACATTTACTCTCCTTGGTGGTTGGATAATAAAAAGTTAGATTTTCCTAGAGGTTACCACATTGAATATGGCGGAGGAATGGGCATGCCATCTTACGGATTTGGGGGTGGTGTATCATCTATGAACGGTTTAGTGCCGGATAAAAATGGTCAAATGAAAGAAGCTGGTGGATATGGGGCATCACTAAAAGAAGATTATCGTCGCTTTTATGGTACAAGCGTAGGCATGGCTGGTCGTGGAACTGCTATTGCTAGAGAAGATAATTATTGTGAAATAGACCCAGATGTGGTAGATAAATATGGAATTCCAGTTTTGAGATTTCATTACAAATGGGCAAAAGAAGAAATATTGCAAGCCAAACACATGCAAGAAACCTTTTTATCCATCATGAAAGAAATGGGTGGAATAGTTACTTCTAAAATTCATGGGCCAGAAACTAATTATGGATTATTAGCTCCTGGAAGAATTATTCACGAAGTTGGTACAATCCGTATGGGCGATGACCCGAAAAAATCAGCTTTAAACAAGTATTGCCAAGCACACGATTGTAAAAATCTTTTTGTGGTTGATGCTGGTCCATTTGTGCAACAAGGAGATAAAAATGCCACATGGACAATATTAGCTTTAGCGATGAGAACTGCAGAATATATTTTAGCTGAAAAGAAAAAACAAAATATTTAATCATGAACAGACGCGAATCACTAAAAGCACTAGGACTTACAGCAATAAGCACATCATTATTAGTTGGTGCCTGTAAACCATCAGGAGATAAAAAAGAATTGGTATCTGGCGAACAATTACCAGGTCGAGAGCAGTGGGAAACAGAAAGAGAGGAAAAAATAAAAAAAGAAACCTTTTTCAATGCTCATGAAATGGCCACAATCACGGTCTTAGTAGATATCATTATTCCAAAAGATAATGTTTCTGGTAGCGCTACCGATGCCAAAGTTCCTGAATTTATAGAATTTATTGTAAAAGATATGCCAGAGCATCAAGTACCTATGCGTGGTGGATTAAAATGGCTCGATATTCAAAGTTTTAACAGATTTGAAAAACCATTCATAGAAACCAGCGCAACAAATCAAATTACATTAATAGATGAAATTGCATATCCTAATAAAGCTAAACCGGAAATGTCTGCAGGTGTATCATTTTTCAATAGAATGAGAAGTCTAACTGCTTCTGGATTCTATACTACAGAAATTGGGATTAAAGATATTGGGTATGTAGGTAATCAGCCTAATCAATGGGAAGGTGTACCGGCAGACGTATTAAAACAATATGGAATGGAGAACATCAATATTTAAATAGCCTACTAATAAAAATATAAAGTACAAAAAAGCCCTTTAGGAAATCCTAAAGGGCTTAATATTTTTTAAAGTCCCATTTTTGGGATTTGAGATTTATGCTTTTGGAGCTTCTTCCTCAGCAGCTGGTGCTTCTGGAGTTGCTTCTTCAGTTGCAGGAGTTTCTTCAACAGCTGGTGCTGCTTCTTCAACAACTACAGCCTCTTCAACTACAGCCTCAGCTTTTGGAGCTTTAGCTTCTGCAGCAGGAGCATCAGCTTTTTTAGCTTTGCTTCTACCTCTACGTGTAGTTTTCTTTTCTTCTGCAGCAGCATCTTGGCCATAAACTTCGTTGTAATCAACTAATTCAATTAAAGCCATCTCAGCATTATCACCTAAACGATTGTTTAATTTAATAATACGAGTATAACCACCTGGACGGTTAGCAACTTTAGCAGCTACATCACGGAACAATTCTGTAACCGTTTCTTTATCTTGTAAGTAAGCAAATACTGTACGACGTGAGTGAGTAGTATCGTTTTTAGACTTTGTAATTAGAGGCTCAACATATACGCGTAAAGCTTTTGCTTTAGCTAAAGTAGTTGAAATTCTCTTGTGTTTAATTAACGAAGATGCCATGTTAGCTAACATCGCTTTTCTATGCGAAGTTGTTCTACCTAAATGGTTGTGTTTTTTACCGTGTCTCATTGTTTGTTTTGTAAAGTGTATACCGTCTCTTTGAACTTAATCTGAGGGAATTATACACAGTGAATATTTAATTAATATTATATTCCGAGCCTTGAGCACAATTTCACAACTGAAAACTCAAAACTGAAAACTTTTTTTATTCTTCTTCTAACTTAAATTTAGATAAGTTCATTCCAAACGATAATTGTTTAGATTTTACTAATTCTTGAATTTCAGTTAATGATTTTTTACCGAAGTTTCTGAATTTTAACATGTCAGCAACATCGTAAGAAACTAAATCAGCTAAAGTACGAATATCAGCTGCTTTTAAGCAGTTTAATGCACGTACAGAAAGATCTAAATCAACTAATTCTGTTTTAAGGATTTTACGCATATGTAAAATTTCCTCATCAACTTCTTTAGTTTCTTCTTTAGCTTGAGATTCTAATACCAAGTTCTCATCAGAGAACAACATAAAGTGTTGGATTAAAATTTTAGCTGCTTCTTTCAAAGCCTCTTCTGGATGGATTGATCCATCAGTAGAAATATCTAAAATTAATTTCTCGTAATCTGTTTTTTGTTCAACACGATAGTTTTCAATCGTGTATTTTACATTTTTCATTGGCGTAAAGATCGAATCGATAGCGATAACACCAACTACTGCATCAGTAATTTTGTTCTCTTCAGCAGGAACATAACCACGTCCTTTATTGATAGTTAATTCTACCTCTAAAGTAACAGATTTTTCCATATTACAGATTACAAAATCAGGGTTTAAAACCTCAAAATTGTTAGAGAATTTAGTAATATCACCAGCTAAGAATTGATCTTGACCATTTACAATAATGAATACTTTCTCAGAATCTCCTGATTCACCAACTTTCTTAAAACGAACTTGTTTTAAGTTAAGAATGATTTCAGTTAAATCTTCTACAACACCTTTCATGGTAGAAAATTCGTGAGAAACGCCTGAAAAACGAATACTTGTAATTGCAAAACCTTCTAATGAAGAAAGTAAAATTCTTCTTAGGGCATTACCAATTGTTACACCGAAACCGGGCTCTAAAGGACGAAATTCAAATTGACCATCGAAATCAGTTGATTTCTGCATGATTACCTTATCGGGTTTCTGAAATGCTAAAATTGCCATTTATAATGTTTTTAGATCGTTATTAATGTTGTGTAACGGAAAAAAGTTAAAGCCATAAAGGCTTTAACTAATATGATTACTTAGAGTATAACTCTACTATAAGGTTCTCTTTAATGTTTTCTGGAATCTCATCACGTTGTGGATAAGCTAAAAACTTACCTGTTAATTCACTTGCGTTCCAATCTAACCAATTAAATTTATTGATCATTCTTCCAGCCACTGAATTAGTGATTGCTTCTAAAGATTTCGATTTATCACGTACAGCGATAACATCACCAGCTCTTAATTGATATGATGGAATATTAACTACTTCACCGTTAACAGTTACGTGTTTGTGGCTAACCAATTGACGTGCACCTGAACGAGTTGGAGCAATACCTAATCTATATACTGTATTATCTAAGCGTGCTTCTAATAATTGTAATAAGTTATCACCTGTGATACCACCACGAGCTGAAGCTTTTGTAAACAAGTTACGGAATTGTTTTTCTAACACACCATAAGTGTATTTTACTTTTTGTTTTTCCATTAACTGTACTGAGTACTCAGATTGTTTTCCTCTTCTTTTTGAAGCGCCATGTTGGCCTGGAGGATAGTTTTTTCTGTCTAATACTTTGTCAGGACCAAAAATTGGTTCTCTGAACTTACGGGCGATTTTGGACTTCGGTCCTGTATATCTTGCCATGTTTTGATTTTAATTTTAAAGTATCGAACAACCTTAAATTGCCGACTCTTAGCTTTAAAAAATGATTAATTAAACTCTTCTCTTTTTAGGAGGACGACATCCATTGTGTGGAAGCGGTGTAATATCTTTAATAGACATTACCTCGATACCAGCTACTTGCAAAGTTCTGATTGCAGACTCACGGCCTGAACCTGGACCTTTAACAAATACCTCTACTTTACGTAAACCCAAATCAAATGCTACTTTACCGCAATCAGATGCAGCTTGGCCAGCAGCGTATGGAGTGTTCTTTTTAGAACCCTTGAAACCCATTTTACCTGCAGACGACCATGAAATAGTTTGACCGTTGTTGTTTGTTAAAGTAACGATGATGTTGTTGAACGTAGCATTGATATGCGCCTGACCAACAGACTCAATAACAACAATACGTTTTTTGGTAACTTTTTTACTTTTAGCCATTTTGCTTTAATTATTAAATTAATGAATTATTAGATTATTACTAATCCGGACCCATTAACCATTTTAATTTATTTTAATCCAAGCAAATCCCGTAATACGGGATTGCTTATCATTTATTACTTAGTAGCTTTTTTCTTGTTAGCAACTGTTTTTCTCTTTCCTTTACGAGTACGAGAATTATTTTTAGTACGTTGACCACGAACAGGTAAACCTTTTCTATGACGTAAGCCACGGTAACAACCAATATCCATTAAACGTTTAATGTTTAACTGAACCTCAGAACGTAAAGCACCTTCTACTTTAATTCCGTCGTTAATGATTGTACGGATAGCAGATAACTCATCATCAGACCAATCTTGTACTTTCTTGTTGAAATCGATACCTGCTTCAGTTAAAATGTTCTGAGCAGTCTTTCTACCTACACCAAAAATGTAAGTTAGTCCAATTTCACCTCTTTTGTTTCTTGGTAAATCAATACCTGAAATCCTTGCCATATTTGTATGTTATTGTTAATATGAACGACCGAACGGCGGGCCACCGTTGTACGAGTTCGTTCCAATGTTTAATTATCCCTGACGTTGCTTATACTTCGGATTTTTCTTGTTTATGATGTAAAGTTTACCTTTACGGCGAATAATCTTACAATCAGCGCTACGTTTTTTAATTGATGACCTAACTTTCATTTTATTTATATCTATAAGTAATCCTGCCTTTTGATAAATCGTAAGGCGACATCTCTAATTTAACTTTATCTCCAGGAAGAATTTTGATGTAGTGCATCCTCATCTTTCCTGAAATGTGGGCGATTATCTCATGTCCATTCTCAAGTTCAACTCGAAACATAGCATTAGATAACGCTTCCCTTATTACTCCGTCTTGTTCAATCGAGGCTTGTTTAGCCATATTATATTGATTTTTACTTAATTAACTGCTATTAATTAGGGTTGCAAAATTAAATAAAAATTTTCAATTTTTTACTTTTTTTCTTTTAAAACTTCTTCAATTAGTGAAAAGGTCGATAAAACATCTGCTTTCCCCTTTTTGATTGCAACCGTATGTTCAAAATGTGCTGAAGGTTTGTTGTCTTTAGTGGTAACTGTCCATCCATCAGACCAAAATTTTACTGCAGCAGTTCCTGCATTAATCATTGGCTCAATGGCAATCACCATTCCTTCTTCCAACTTAGCTCCAGTTCCTCGTTTACCATAATTTGGCACTTCAGGTTTCTCATGTAGCTGAACTCCAACACCATGTCCCACTAACTCTCTTACTACGCCAAAACCATTTAATTCTGCATGTTGTTGTACAGCAAAAGCTATATCTCCAACTCGCATACCGACAACAGCTTTGTCTATCGCAAAATTTAAACACTCTTGTGTTACTTTGGTTAGTTTTTGTCTTTCGGCATCAACCTCTCCAATAGAAAATGTGTAAGCAGAATCTCCGAAGAAATTATTTTTGATTACACCGCAATCAACCGAGATTAAATCTCCTTCTTTGATTACGTATTCACTAGGAAAACCATGTACCACTTGATCATTAGGAGATATGCATAAAGAATATGGAAAACCTCCATAATTTAAAAAGGCTGGAATTGCTCCATTATCCTTTATAAATTCATATGCTAATTTATCTAATGAAAGAGTTGTAATACCCGGCTTGATGACTTTAGCCACTTCTGCCAGGGTTTTTGAAACAAGTAAAGAACTTTCTCTTATTAATTCGATCTCCTCCGGAGATTTATAATAAATTTTAGACATGTTTATTTTTTACAATGCTGCACCAGATCCAGCCGCAGGAATTCCTGTACGACCAGTTACTCTACCAGTTTTCATTAAACCATCATAGTGACGCATTAACAAATAACTTTCTATTTGTTGCAAAGTATCTAATACCACACCTACTAAAATTAACAATGAGGTACCACCAAAAAAGTGAGCAAACTCTTGTTGAATTCCTAGTTTAACTGCAAATGAAGGTAAAATAGCGATAAGTGCTAAGAACAACGATCCTGGAAAAGTAATCTTAGAAATCACATCATCAATAAATGATGAAGTAGCTACACCTGGCTTAATACCCGGTATAAATCCACCATTTTTCTTCATATCATCCGACATTTGAGTTGGATTAACAGTAATTGCTGTATAGAAAAAAGTAAATGCAATAATTAAAAATGCAAATGTAGCACTATAGGTTACAGAAGTGATATCAGAATATTGGTGCAACCAACTATCGGTTAATTTAGGAAATAAACCAATAATTGCATTTGGAACAAACATTAAAGCTTGAGCAAAAATAATTGGCATTACCCCAGCAGCATTAACTTTTAGAGGAATATATTGTCTAACACCTCCTACTTGTTTATTGCCAACTATTCTTTTTGCGTATTGCACAGGCACTTTACGTACACCTTGTACAATAAGAATAGTAAACATAACTACACCATATAAAGCTACAATTTCTAAAACCAGTCTAATTAAACCACCATCGTTACCAGTAAATACTGAACGAACTTCTTGATCAATAGCCATTGGTAAACGTGCAATAATACCCACCATAATAATTAGCGATGTACCATTACCAATACCTTTATCGGTTATTTTCTCACCTAACCACATTACGAATAATGTGCCAGAAGTTAATACAAAACCAGATAATATGTAGAATGAAGTATGATCAATTAAGATAGCTTCTGCTGGTACTTGCGTTTTAACGTACCCTACTGCTTGCACAGCTGTAATAGCTACAGTTAGGTAACGCGTAATCTGAGTTATTTTCTTTCTACCACTCTCACCCTCTTTTTGCATTTTCTGGAAAGAAGGCACTGCTATGCCCAATAACTGAACAACAATAGATGCAGAAATGTAAGGCATTACACCTAAAGCTACAATCGATACTTTAGAAAAAGCACCACCTGCAAACATATCTAACAAACCTAAAATACCAGATTTTTCTGCAGTAGATAACTGAGTTGGATCTACACCCGGCAGAACAATTTGACAAACGAATCTGTAAATAACAAGAATCATAATCGTAAATAAAATACGTTCTTTTAATTCTTGTATTTTCCAGATATTACTGAAAGTAGTAAATAGCTTCTTCATTAATTACAATTTTACGATTGAGCCACCAGCAGCTTCGATTGCTTTTTGAGCAGTTCCCGAAAATGCATGTGCTGTAACTGTTACCTTAGCATTAATCTCACCACGACCTAAAATTTTCACTAGATCATTTTTAGAAGCTAAACCATGTTCTTGAATTGCAGCAAAATCAATAGTAGTTAAATTAAATCTTTCAACTAAACCTTGAAGTACATCTAAATTTACACCAACATATTCTGTACGGTTAATTGGCTTGAAACCAACCTTAGGCACACGACGTTGTAATGGCATTTGACCACCTTCGAAACCAATTTTACTTTTGTAACCAGAACGTGAACCAGCTCCTTTATGACCACGAGTGGATGTACCACCACGACCAGAACCTTGACCACGACCAATTCTTTTAACTTTTTTAACAGACCCTTTTGCAGGTTTTAAATTACTTAAGTTCATTTTTAAACTTGTTGTGTTGCCCTTCGCTTTCACTAATCAGGAACAACGATAAATAAATTTGTTTGTTATTTAAATGATGAAATGATTGAACAATTGAGTATAAATACATCCTCTTATTCAATCATTCTCTAATTCATCTTAAACAGTCTCAATAGCTACTAAGTGATTAACTTTTCTTACCATCCCAATAATGGCAGCGTTAGCCTCAACTTCTACACTTTGGTTCATTTTAGTTAAACCTAATGCTTTCATTGTTCTTTTTTGGCGTTCGCTTCTATCGATAATGCTTTTTACTTGGGTAATTTTAATTTTAGCCATGATATTATCCGTTAAAAACTTTATTTAAATCTACACCACGGTGCTGAGCTACTGTATAAGCATCACGCATTTTAGTTAAAGCATCTACTGTTGCTTTTACCACGTTGTGTGGGTTTGATGAACCTTTTGACTTTGCTAATACGTTATGAATACCAGCACTCTCTAATACAGCACGCATTGCACCACCAGCAATTACACCGGTACCTACAGCTGCAGGTTTGATTAATACAAAACCTCCAGAGAATTTACCAATTTGCTCATGAGGAACTGTACCATGTAAAATTGGAACTTTAACTAAGTTCTTTTTTGCATCATCAATTCCCTTTGCAATTGCTTCAGTAACCTCTTTCGCTTTACCTAAACCATAACCAACAACACCTTGCTCATCTCCTACAACCACAATGGCTGAGAAACTGAACGTACGTCCACCTTTGGTTACTTTAGCAACACGTTGTATGCTAACTAAACGATCTTTCAATTCGATTTCGCTAGTCTTTACTCTTTTTATATTGATAGTTGACATCTTATCCTGTTTCTTAGATTAAAAAACTAAACCAGCTTCGCGAGCACCTTCTGCTAACGACTTAACACGACCATGGTATAAGTAACCATTTCTGTCGAAAACAACTTCTTTTACTCCAGCTGCAATTGCTTTTTCGGCAATTAACTTGCCTACTGCGATTGACTGATCAGATTTGTTTCCTTTACCAGTAAAATCTTTAGATAAAGATGATGCTGAAACTATTGTATTACCAGTTACATCATTGATGATTTGAGCATAAATACCTTTATTGCTTCTATAAACTGATAAACGTGGACGGTTTTCAGAGCCAGTAAGTCTTTTTCTGATACCTTTTTTTATACGATCTCTACGAGATAATTTTTTTCCTGCCATTTTAATTATTTTTTAGAAGCTGATTTACCTGCTTTTCTTCTTAATACTTCACCAACAAACTTGATACCTTTACCTTTGTAAGGCTCTGGAGCACGTAACGAACGAATTTTCGCTGCAACTTGACCAACTAGTTGTTTATCTATACTCTCTAAAATGATTTTAGGAGTTTGTCCTTTTTCAGATACTGTTGTAACTTTAATTTCTGCTGGTAACTGGAATACGTAATGGTGAGAATAACCTAAAACTAGATCCAAAGTATTACCTTGGTTAGTAGCACGGTAACCCACACCTACTAATTCTTGTTCTATTTTATAACCATCTGTAACTCCAACAACCATATTGTTAATTAAAGAACGGTATAAGCCGTGAAGGGCTTTGTGTCTTTTTTGTTCAGTTGGACGATTTACTGTTAATACACCATCTTCTTGACTGATAATGATATCTGCATCTACCGCTTGAGTTAATTCTCCTTTAGGGCCTTTTACAGTAACAACGTTATCGTTGGCTACAGTAATAGTTACACCTGCTGGGATATTAATTGGGTTTTTTCCTATTCTTGACATTGTGCTATCCTCCTTTAATTAATAAACGTGACACAATACCTCACCGCCAATGTTTAATTTGGCTGCTTCTTTATCAGTCATTACACCTTTAGAAGTAGATAAGATTGCGATACCTAAACCATTTAATACTCTTGGCATATTCTCTACACCAGCGTATTGTCTTAAACCTGGTTTGCTGATACGTGTTAACGTACGGATTGCCGAGATTTTAGTAATTGCGTTGTATTTTAAAGCAATTTTGATAATGCCTTGAGCATTAGTGTCTTCAAACTTATAGTTTGAGATGTAACCTTTGTCAAAAAGAACTTTTGTAATTTCTTTTTTAAGGTTAGATGCAGGGATCTCTACAATTCTGTGATTAGCCTTGATAGCATTTCTCACACGTGTCAGATAATCTGCGATTGGATCTGTATTCATTATGATATAGTTGTGATAGTGGTTTCCTCTTTGCCACCCGGCTAGGGACCTGCTATCGGTTAAAATTCTATTCGTAGCTATATATAGTAAAAAGCTATAAGTTGTAAGGGCTGCAAAAATACAACTTACAACTTATAACTCAAAATTTATAACTCGGTAATTACCAGCTTGCTTTTGTAACGCCTGGTATTTTGCCATCTAAAGCCATCTCGCGGAATGTTACCCTTGAGATACCAAAAGTACGCATATATCCACGAGGACGACCAGTTAATTTACAACGGTTGTGTAAACGTACTGCTGATGAGTTTTTTGGTAACTTATCTAATCCTTCGTAATCACCTGCCGCTTTTAAAGCCGCACGTTTGTCTGCATATTTAGCAACCAATTTTTGGCGCTTAACTTCGCGAGCTTTTACTCCTTCTTTTGCCATTATTGCTCTGTTTTTTGATTTTTAAATGGTAATCCAAATTGTTTTAAAAGTTCCAATGCTTCAACATCAGTGGTAGCAGATGTTACAAATGTAATATCCATACCTAAAATCTTGTTGATTTTATCGATGTTAATCTCTGGGAAAATGATTTGTTCAGTAACACCTAAAGTGTAGTTACCTCTTCCATCAAATCCTTTATCATTGATACCTTTGAAATCTCTAATTCGTGGCAAAGCTACGGAAATTAATCGATCTAAAAACTCATACATGTTATTATCACGTAAAGTTACTCTTACACCAACTGGCATACCTTTACGTAATTTAAAGTTTGAGATATCTTTTTTAGAGTTTGCACCTACCGCTTGTTGACCAGCAATGGTCGTCATTTCTAAAATAGAGCTATCCATAACTTTTTTATCTGTTACAGAATAACGGCCAACACCTTGGTTAATGGCAATTTTCTCTAATTTAGGAACCTGCATAATGCTTTTGTAATTGAACTTCTCTTTAAGAGCCCCTACAATTTCCTCTTTGTATTTACTTTTTAATCTTGGTACGTATGCCATTATTTGATCTCCTCCCCTGATATTTTAGCAACTCTAACTAATTTCCCGTCAGCGTTTAATTTACGACCAACACGAGTAGTTTTACCAGATTTTGGATCAACTAATTGTACGTTAGAAATATGAAGAGCAGCTTCTTTTTTAATTATACCACCATTTGGTGTAGCAGCATTTGGTTTAGTATGTTTAGATACAAGGTTAATACCTTCTACAACAACTCTACTTTTGGCAACAAGTACTTCTTGTACTTTACCTTGTTGGCCTTTTGAATCGCCAGCTATAACCTTTACTAAATCTCCTTTACGGATTTTTGCTTTGGCTTGTGTTACTTTATTTTTCATATTATAATACCTCCGGTGCTAATGATACAATTTTCATGAATTGTTTTTCACGCAGTTCTCTTGCAACCGGGCCAAAAATACGTGTACCACGTGGCTCATCTTGTGCATTTAACAATACTGCTGCATTGTCGTCAAAACGAATATAAGAACCATCCTTACGTCTGATTTCTTTTTTAACTCTTACTACAACTGCTTTAGAAACTGTTCCTTTTTTAATGTTACCAGATGGCAAAGCGCTTTTTACAGTGACAACAATTTTGTCACCAATAGAAGCATATCTTTTGCCAGTTCCACCAAGTACACGGATAACCAGTACTTGTTTTGCGCCGCTATTATCGGCTACGTTTAATCGTGATTCCTGTTGTACCATCTTATTTAGCTCTTTCTAAAATTTGTACTAATCTCCAGTTCTTGTTTTTACTCAGCGGACGAGTTTCTTGAATTAATACAGTATCTCCGATACCACACTCGTTCTTTTCGTCGTGAGCCATAAATTTGGTAGTTTTCTTAACAAACTTACCATAAATCGGGTGTTTCACTTTACGCTCAACCGCTACAACAACAGATTTATCCATCTTATTGCTTACCACCAACCCGGTTCTTGTTTTTCTTAATTGTCTTTCCATTTCGACTCTAAAGTTATTTAGTTTCAGTTGCAGACTGTGCTTTATTAGCCTTAGTCAATTCAGTAGTTAATCGGGCGATGTCTTTTCTTACCTTAGTGATACGGGTAGGATTTTCTATAGCCGAAATTGTATGAGCAAATTTTAACTTTACCAAGTTTTCTTTTTCTTCTGCAATCTTAGCTACTAGTTCTTCTTTTGAAAGCCCTATGATTTCTGAGTTCTTCATTTTATTAATTTTTATGTCTGGGTCTAGCGGTTATAACAACAAGTTATTTACAACATTGATCCCACAACTTTTTTATGCTTCTACGTAATCTCTACGTACTACAAATTTTGTTTGAATTGGTAATTTTTGAGCTGCAAGTCTTAATGCTTCTTTGGCAATTTCCATTGGAACACCTTCTGCTTCAAAAATTATACGTCCGGGTCTAACAACAGCTACCCAATATTCTGGAGCACCTTTACCTTTACCCATACGTACCTCAGCTGGTTTCTTAGTTACCGGTTTATCCGGGAATATTCTAATCCAAACTTGACCTTCACGTTTCATGAAACGAGTTACCGCAATACGGGCTGCTTCTATCTGGCGACTTGTAATCCAAGTTGCCTCTAAAGATTTTATCCCGAAAGATCCGAATGATAATTCAGCACCACGTGTTGCTAAACCTTTCATTCTGCCTTTTTGCATCTTTCTGAACTTCGTTCTTTTTGGCTGTAACATTTTATTTTATATTATCGTTAAACGATCTTGTTAACTATTTGCGTGGGCCTCTGTTAGCACCACCACCTTTATTGTCTCTTCCTGCGCCAGCACCGCCTTGACCTGGACGACCACCACCTGGGCGTTTGTCATTCCTTCTGTCTCCGCCGCCTCTGTTATCTCTACCACCATCACGGCCACCGAAAGCACCTTGAGGTCTGTCGCCACCTTTACCTGGAGCATTGCTCGTAGCACCGATGTTAGGAGAAAGATCACGTTTACCGTAAACTTCACCTTTACAGATCCAAACTTTAACACCTATTTTACCATAAGTTGTTAATGCTTCTGCTAATGCATAATCAATGTCTGCACGGAAAGTATGCAAAGGAATTCTTCCTTCTTTATACTGTTCGCTACGAGCCATCTCAGCACCACCTAAACGACCTGAAGTCATTATTTTGATACCTTCTGCACCCATACGCATTGTTGATGCGATAGTAGTTTTCATTGCTCTACGGAATGAGATTCTAGCCTCAAGTTGTTTTGCAACACCTTCTGCAACTAATTGTGCATCAAGTTCTGGGCGTTTAATTTCAAAGATGTTAATTTGAATTTCCTTTTTAGTCAATTTCTTTAACTCTTCTTTGATTTTATCAACCTCAGCACCTGCTTTACCTATTACAATACCTGGACGAGCTGTGTGAATAGTAACAGTGATACGTTTTAACGTACGTTCAATTACTACCTTAGCTACACCACCTTTTGCAATACGAGCTGAAAGGTATTTTCTTATTTTTTCGTCTTCAACTAATTTATCAGCATAGTTGTTGCCTCCGAACCAATTAGAATCCCATCCTCTGATGATTCCTAATCTGTTACCTATTGGATGTGCTTTTTGTCCCATTTCTGTTAATTAGTTTGAGTTTCAACGTTTTTACTATCTACTACTACGGTAACATGGTTAGAACGCTTACGTATTCTATAACCACGACCTTGTGGTGCTGGTCTCAATCTTTTTAACTGACGACCACCGCCAACCATTATCGTTTTCACGTATAATTGGCTTTCTTCAGGGCGAGAACCTTCATTTTTAGCTTCCCAATTTTTGATAGCTGATAATAATAGTTTTTCAACTCTTATTGCTGCTTCTTTATTTGTGAATTTCAAAATGCTTAATGCTTTCTCAACACGCTCACCTCTGATAAGATCTACAACCAAACGCATTTTACGTGGTGAGGTTGGACAATTGTTTAATTTCGCTAATGCTTCCATCTCTTAATTATTTTCTTTTTTCAGAGTGACCCCTAAATGTTCTGGTTGGAGCAAACTCTCCCAGCTTGTGACCAACCATGTTTTCTGTTACGTATACTGGTATAAATTTATTACCGTTGTGTACAGCAAATGTATGATTCACGAAATCCGGTGAAATCATTGATCTGCGAGACCAAGTTTTGATCACAGACTTTTTGCCTGAATCATTCATAGAGATTACTTTTTTCTCTACGTTATGGTCAATATAAGGTCCTTTTTTTATCGAACGAGCCATTATTTCTTCCTTTTCTCTATGATGAAACGATTTGAGTATTTTTTAAGTGAGCGGGTTTTGAAGCCTTTAGAGTAAACTCCGTTTCTTGAACGAGGCTGACCTCCTGAAGAGCGACCTTCACCACCACCCATTGGGTGATCCACAGGGTTCATCGCTACTGGACGAGTACGAGGACGACGACCTAACCAACGGCTACGGCCTGCTTTACCTAATACTTCATTAGCATGATCTGCATTAGAAACTGCACCAATTGTTGCTAAACAAGTAACTAAGATAGATCTTACTTCACCTGATGGCATTTTAATAGTTGCATATCTACCATCTCTAGCTGCCAATTGTGCATAAGCACCTGCGCTACGTGCCAATTGAGCACCTCTACCTGGTTGAATTTCTAAATTGTGGATAATAGATCCCAAAGGGATATTTGCCAACGTTAATGTGTTACCTACTTCTGGAGTAGCTGTTTCACCCGAAAGCACAGTTTGTCCTACTTGCAATCCCTCAGGTGCAATAATGTAGCGCTTCTCTCCATCTACGTAGTGCAATAAAGCAATACGAGCTGTACGGTTTGGATCGTACTCAACAGTAGCTACTGTTGCAGGAATGTTAAACTTATCACGTTTAAAATCTATTAAACGGTAAGATTTTTTGTGACCACCGCCCATGTAGCGCATTGTCATCTTTCCTGTATTGTTACGACCTCCCGATTTCTTAGAAGATACAACCAATGATTTTTCGGGCTTGGTTGCTGTAATCTCCGAGAAGCTTGCGCCTACCCTAAAACGGGTACCGGGAGTGACTGGTTTAAATTTTCTTAAGCCCATAGTTATAAATTATTCAATTTTTATTAAATATTCGAGTAATAATCTATTGTTTCTCCATCTTTCAATGTTACAATAGCTTTTTTGTATTTTGGACTACGTCCTGATACTATACCACCTTTAGTGTTTCTTGATTTTAACTTACCTACAACAACCATTGTGTTTAAGGCAATAATGTTAACACCATACATTTTTTCGATGGCCGATTTAATCTGCAACTTGTTAGCTCTGTGATCTACTCTAAAAGTAAAACGGTTTGCTTTTTCAGTTAATGCAGAAGCTTTTTCGGTTAATATTGGTTTTTGTAAAATTTCCATATTACTTGGCAAATGCCTCCTCCAATGTTTTAAGCGAATCTGCAGTTAACAAAAGTTTACCTGCATTTAATACATCATATGTATTTAAATCTGCTGCAGTAATAACTTTAGCTTTCTGAATGTTTCTGCTTGATAAATAGATATTGTTATTTTGCGCAGGCAAAACTAATAACGTTTTCTCTCCAGCTAAATTTAATGCATTAACCAAATTGATATAGTTTTTAGTTTTAATGCTATCAAAAGTAAAATCTTCTAATACTACCACGTTGTTATCTTGTGCTTTGTATGATAAAGCTGATTTACGTGCTAATGATTTTAATTTTTTGTTTAGTTTAAAACTATAGTCTCTTGGCTGTGGACCAAAAACACGACCACCACCATTAAACAATGGAGATTTAATGCTTCCGGCACGTGCACCGCCTGTACCTTTTTGTTTGTATAATTTACGGGTAGAACCTGCAATCTCGTTACGTTGTTTAGATTTATGCGTTCCTTGACGTTGATTAGCCAAATATTGCTTTACATCTAAATAAATCGCGTGATCGCTTGGCTGAACACCAAATACCGACTCAGGAAGTTGCACCTTGGCACCTGTCTCTTTTCCTGAAATGTTTATTACTTTAACTTCCATCTGCTTACTTATCTAAGATTACGTAAGAACCTTTAGCTCCTGGAATGGAACCACTAACTACCACTAAGTTTTGTTCAGCATAAACTTTCAATACTTGTAAGTTTTGAATTTTTACTCTGTCTCCACCTGTTCTACCTGCCATGCGCATTCCTTTGAATACACGAGCTGGATAAGATGCAGCACCTAATGAACCTGGCGCACGCCCTCTGTTATGTTGACCGTGGGTTTGACCACCAACACCAGCAAATCCATGACGTTTTACAACACCTTGAAAACCTTTACCTTTTGAAGTACCAACAACATCAACAAAATCACCTTCGTTAAAAATGTTTACAGTTACAGTATCGCCTAAGCTAACCGATTCTTCAAACTGCTCAAATTCAACCAATTTACGTTTTGGAGTTGTGTTTGCTTTCGCAAAATGACCCATTAAGGGCTGTGTAGTGTTTTTTGCTTTGGCTTCGTCGTAACCCAGTTGAACTGAAACGTAACCATCTTTTTCTTCGGTCTTAACTTGTGTTACTACACAAGGTCCAGCTTCGATCACCGTACAAGGAATATTTCTTCCTTCGGCGTCAAAAATGCTGGTCATTCCTACTTTTTTTCCAATAATACCTGACATTTTCTATTTTTAATTTAACACCCATCGAAGCAGTAGGGCTTCGTTCAAGGTGGATATACATTCCCCGCTAAGGGACGGCAAAAATAAGAAAGAATTCTTAATTTTCAAATAGTTAGCTCATTATTTTTTCAAATAATTGCATTTATTTTTCTAAGCCACAGTAAGATACCGAAAAAAATGCCCTTAGTGAGCTACATCGAGGTATAAGCTGGTGATAATCACACACAATACAATTGTGCCAATTACTACATATAGATAATCTTTTTCAAGTAAAAAGCTAAAAATAGAAAAAACTACTCTTGCAATCGGTGTAAAGATCAAAAGCAAAACACCAAATTGAATAATTGCAAGTCCATCAAAAGTTTTTAATCCTTCAAATATATTGGCGATACTAGAAATCTTTACTTGTTCTGGCTTAAATTCGCTAAAAGAAACTACTGCATTAGATTGAGTGCTTAAAAATATAATGCCACCTAATAATATCACAGCACTGGAGATTAAAACTCCAACTCTTAACAATGTACCCAGCAATAACTGCACATCTTTATCTATAAAATAATTGCTATTTTTCACTTGCATTACTATCCTATTAATCCGTTATAAATCATTTGTAATGCTAAAAAGGTAATAACTACAGCAAAAACCCATTTAAGTTTATCAGTTTTTGTTTTAATTAAAATCTTTGCGCCAAGTGTAGCACCTAAAATTACGCCCAATGAGACAGGCATAGCAATAACTGGATCAATTTGTCCTTTATGTAAGTAAATAAGCGCACTTGCCGCCGCAGTTACACCTATCATAAAATTACTCGTAGTTGTAGAAACTTTAAAAGGAATTTTCATGATATTATCCATCCCAATAACTTTTAATGCTCCTGAGCCAATACCTAGCAGACCAGATAATGTACCTGCCACAAACATCATTGCAAAACCACCTATCACATTGTGAACTGCATATTGTTTTACACCATCTTCTGTTGGATAACTCCCATTTAATTTAAAATAGCTAGCTAAAATACTTGTTTTTTCGTTATTAGAATGATCTATCTTCTTTTTAAGCATCATAAATGCAGAAAACAATAAAATCAGTCCGAAAACAACCATAATAGAATTTGCATCAATATAAGTTGCTATAACTACGCCTACTATTGCGCTAACTGTTGTAGCAATTTCTAAAAACATACCTATACGAACATTGGTAATACCTTCTTTTACATAAGCAGCTGCAGAACCTGATGAAGTTGCTATAACCGAAATAATAGAAGCACCAATAGCATAATGAATATCTACACCTAAACCTAGGGTAAGCAATGGAATAATGATTACACCTCCTCCTAAGCCCGTAAGCGAACCCAAAAGGCCAGCCAAAAAAGCACCAACTAAAACAATTAGTGTAAATACTAAAACCGTCATCTCTACAAATATAAGTGACTTAATTTTTCTTAAAGAAACAAAAGACGAATTAAATCAACTATGTTTTCAATTGGCATGACTCCAATATTATAAATCAAACTTATGAGAAAGTCGTATTATGATTGTTTTATAGCTACATTAATTTTTATACTAAACCTATCATTAAAATGATGTGGATTTCATATTAATCTAATGTTTGTGGCGTTTATTAATTGCTTTCAAATAACATCAATTAGCTACCTTATAAAAATCACAAATATTTTTTTGTTAATATTGTTGTAATAGATTAAAGAATAATATCATGAAACAAAAACTATTCATTTTAATTTTAATGTTTATTGCGCAAAATTTATTAGCACAAGCCCCAGTAAAACAAGCAAATAGTAAACCAATTATACAGTCTAATACTAAAAGCGTAAAACCATATGCTAAAAGACCTAGCACCTATTCTCAAATAGATACGGTAAAAAACACTGACCCAAGTCTTAGAGGGCAATACCAATTTATGCTTTCAAGATCTAAGACAATTAATGGTTACAAATTAATTAATCCTACAAGATTAAATTCTTTATGGCAAAGCGTAACTGACACTATTCGAAAAGAAAGAATAGAGCTCACAAAAGACAGGTCAAAAATTAGTGAGCAGCAACAAACGATTGCCAATTTACAAGCAGAAGTAAGCGGTAAGGAAAACTCTTTAAATGATTCTAATGCAAAATTGAATGAAATTAATTTTTTAGGAATTTCATTTACAAAAGGGAGTTATCAAATGATGGTTTGGTCTATTATCCTAATTTTAGCGATTGCCCTATTTGTAGTAATAGCCAGATCGACTAAAAATATTTTAGAAGCGAGACATAGAACTCAACTTTATGAGGAGATTTCTGCAGAATACCAAGCCTATAAAGCTAAAGCAAATGAGCAGCAGCGTAAATTAGCTAGAGAGTTGCAAGATGAGCGAAATACGATAGAAGAGATGAAAAATAGAGGCAAATAAATATAAATTTTGGCCAACAAAAAAGCCCTTAAAATTAATTTTAAGGGCTTTTTATTGTTCTATAAAATCATTAAACTTTGATTTCTACTTCAACACCGCTAGGCAATTCAAGTTTCATCAATGCATCAACAGTTTTAGAGTTAGAGCTATAAATATCTAATAGACGTTTATAAGCACACAATTGAAATTGCTCACGTGCTTTTTTGTTTACGTGTGGTGAACGCAAAACAGTGAAGATTTTCTTTTCTGTTGGCAACGGAATTGGTCCGCTAACTACTGCACCCGTAGGTTTAACAGTTTTAACGATTTTCTCAGCAGATTTATCTACCAAGTTGTAATCGTAAGATTTTAATTTAATTCTAATTCTTTGGCTCATATTATTTTTAATTATGAAACTTGTTAGAGCTATTAATAACAAGTGTCGGATTTATCTTTAAAGTACATAGTAATAAGTATTTAGTAATTAGACAAGAAATCTAACTACTAAATACTAGTAGCTAAATACTAATCTTCAGATTTAACTTTACCTTTTGATTTCGCAATCACTTCGTCTTGTACGTTTTTAGGCGCTGCTTCGTAGTGATCAAACTCCATTGTAGAAGTTGCACGACCAGAAGTGATTGTACGTAACTGAGTTACATAACCAAACATTTCTGATAAAGGCACAGTAGCTTTAATTACCTGAGATCCGTTACGTGTATCCATACCTAAAAGTTGACCACGACGACGGTTCATATCACCGATAACATCACCCATGTTTTCCTCAGGAGTTAAGATTTCGATTTTCATGATTGGCTCCATCAATGTAGGTTTACATTTTGGTAAAGCCTCACGATAAGCCATTCTAGCTGCAAGCTCAAATGACAATGCATCTGAATCGACCGCATGGAATGAACCATCAATTAAACGAACTTTCATGTCAGGTAGTGGATAACCAGCTAATACACCATTTGCCATTGCCGAAGCAAAACCTTTTTCTACTGAAGGAATAAATTCACGTGGAATTGAACCACCTGTAATTTCGTTTACGAATTGTAAACCACCTTTTTCGTAATCAGCATCAATTGGTGAAATCACAACTGAAATATCAGCAAATTTACCACGACCACCAGATTGTTTTTTGTAGGTTTCTCTGTGATTAGCTGTACCAAAAATTGCTTCTTTATAAGCTACTTGTGGCGCACCTTGATTAACCTCTACTTTAAATTCACGCTTTAAACGGTCAATTAAAATATCTAAGTGAAGCTCACCCATACCCGAAATTACTGTTTGACCAGTTTCTTCGTCAGTTTGAACTCTAAACGTAGGATCTTCTTCAGCTAATTTAGATAAGCCCATACCTAATTTATCAACATCAGCTTGAGTTTTAGGCTCAATCGCTAAACCAATTACTGGTTCAGGGAAGTTCATTGATTCAAGAATAATTGGGTTTTTCTCTTCGCAAAGTGTATCTCCAGTTTTAATATCTTTAAAGCCTACAACCGCAGCAATATCACCAGCACCTACATTAGGAATTGGATTTTGCTTGTTAGCATGCATTTGGAAAATACGAGAAATACGCTCTTTATTTTCAGAACGAGCATTATAAACGTAAGAACCAGCTTCTAGGTTACCTGAATAAACACGAATAAAACATAAACGACCTACGAAAGGATCTGTTGCAATTTTAAAAGCTAAAGCTGCAAAAGGCTCTTTTTCTGATGGTTTACGTAAAACTTCTTCACCAGTTTCTGGATTAGTTCCTGTAATACCTTCAACATCCATTGGAGATGGCAATAATTCCATCACATAATCCAACATAGTTTGAACACCTTTGTTTTTGAAAGATGAACCACAAACCATAGGTACAATTTTAGCATCTAATACAGCTGCACGCAATGCGTCTAATATTTCACGCTCCGTAATTGAGTTTGGATCTTCGAAGAATTTCTCCATTAGAGTCTCATCATAATCTGCAACAGATTCTAATAATTTTTCTCTCCACTCAGCAACCTCATCTAACATGTCTGCAGGGATAGGCACTTCTGTAAAGGTCATTCCTTTATCATGCTCATTCCAAACAATACCACGGTTGTTAATTAAATCAACCACACCTTTAAATGAATCTTCAGAACCGATAGGTAATTGCAATGGAACTGCATTACTACCCAACATATCTTTAACTTGCTTAACAACTTTCAAAAAGTCAGCACCAGAACGGTCCATTTTATTAACGAAACCAATACGTGGTACGCTATAGTTATTAGCTAAACGCCAGTTAGTTTCAGATTGAGGCTCAACACCATCAACCGCCGAAAACAAAAATACCAAACCATCTAATACACGTAGTGAACGGTTTACCTCTACGGTAAAATCCACGTGACCTGGTGTATCAATCACGTTAACGTGATATTTTTGACCTCTATAATTCCAATCAACTGTTGTAGCGGCTGAAGTAATGGTAATACCACGCTCTTGCTCTTGTGCCATCCAATCCATTGTTGCAGCACCTTCATGCACCTCACCAATTTTATGACTAACGCCAGCATAATAAAGAATACGCTCAGTTGTTGTGGTTTTACCCGCATCAATGTGAGCAGCAATTCCGATATTTCTTGTAAATTTTAAATCTCTTGACATTATAATTTTTTGATTACTACGATTTTTAAATGATTACACCGATTATCTATATTTAAATAATCGGCGTAATATTTTTATCTATGTATCTTTATTTAATTAAAAACGGAAATGTGAGAACGCTTTATTAGCCTCAGCCATTTTATGCGTATCTTCTTTCTTTTTAACTGCTGCACCTTCACCTTTAGCTGCAGAAACCATTTCTCCTGCTAATTTCTCTTTCATGGTTTTTTCACCACGTTTACGAGCATAAGAGATTAACCATTTCATGCCTAAAGCAACTTTACGGTCTGGTCTTACTTCTGTTGGAACTTGGAAGTTAGCACCACCAACTCTACGAGATTTAACCTCTACAGCTGGCATAATATTAGTTAATGCACGTTTAAAAACTTCTAATCCACTTTCACCTGCTTTTTGTTCTGCAATTTCTACTGCATCATAAAAAATAGAATAAGCGATAGATTTTTTTCCATCGTACATCATGTTGTTTACAAATCTTGTAACCTGAACATCGTTAAATTTAGGATCAGGAAGAATAATTCTCTTTTTTGGTTTTGACTTTCTCATTTCTGTTTCCTCCTAATTATTTTTTCTTTCCTTTAGTTGGTGCTGCAGCTACTTGCCCTGGTTTAGGACGCTTAGTACCATATTTACTACGACGTTGGTTACGACCAGCTACACCTGATGTATCTAATGCACCACGAATAATGTGGTAACGTACACCTGGTAAATCTTTAACACGACCACCACGAATTAACACGATTGAGTGCTCTTGTAAGTTATGTCCTTCTCCTGGAATATAGGCATTCACCTCTTTACCATTGGTTAAACGTACACGGGCAACTTTACGCATTGCTGAGTTTGGTTTTTTAGGGGTAGTAGTATATACACGTGTACATACACCTCTTCGCTGTGGAC
>JAIELS010000015.1 GCA_019752795.1 Sphingobacteriaceae bacterium | reverse complement strand
GTGCAGACCAAGTGCAATTGGCTATTGCTGATGGTTATAAAAGATTACTTCGCCCTGCAATGGAAACAGAATTGAGAGCAACGATAAAGCAAAAAGCCGATGAAGAGGCTATTAAAGTTTTCGCAGAAAATGCTCGTCAATTATTGTTGGCAGCACCAATGGGACAGAAAAATGTTTTGGCCATAGATCCAGGTTTTAGAACGGGGTGTAAGGTTGTTTGTTTAGATAAACAAGGTCAGTTGTTGGTTAACACTATCATTTATCCACACACTGGACAAGGAAATTTAAAAGATGCAGAGTGGCAATTGAAACAACTTTGCGAGAAACACGATGTAGAAGCTATCGCAATTGGCAATGGAACAGCAGGAAGAGAAACGGAGACTTTTGTTCGTGGCTTAAAAATCCCTGATGTTTTAGTAGTAATGGTAAACGAAAGCGGTGCATCCATATATTCAGCTTCACCTTTGGCTAGAGAAGAATTTCCTACTCAAGATATTACTGTACGTGGTGCGGTTTCTATTGGCAGAAGGTTAATGGATCCGCTAGCAGAATTGGTGAAAATAGATCCAAAATCTATTGGTGTTGGCCAATATCAGCATGACGTTGATCAAAATAAATTACAACAAAGCTTAGATGATACGGTAATCAGTTGTGTAAATGCAGTTGGTGTTGAGTTAAATACCGCATCGAAGCAAGTTTTGGCTTATGTTTCTGGTTTGGGTGATACATTGGCTCAGAACATAGTGAATTATCGCAATACAAATGGTGCATTTAAGAATAGGGAAAGCTTAAAAAAAGTACCTCGCTTGGGCGATAAAGCTTTTGAACAAGCAGCTGGCTTTTTACGTATCCGCGATGCGAAACAAGTATTGGATAGAAGTGGGGTACATCCTGAGCGTTATGCTTTGGTTAATCAAATGGCAAAAGATTTAAGTTGTACAGTTGATGATTTGATGAAAGATGTAAACCTGCAGAAGCAAATCAATTTACAACGTTACATAAGTGCTGAAGTTGGTTTGCCAACATTAACAGATATTATAAAAGAATTAGCAAAGCCTGGTCGAGATCCGCGTGAACAATTCGAAGTTTTCAGCTTTGCTGAGGGTGTAAACTCAATGGAGGATTTAAGAAAGGGGATGAAGTTATCAGGAATTGTAACTAACATTACCAATTTTGGTGCATTTGTAGATATCGGTGTTCATCAAGATGGTTTAGTGCATACAAGCCAATTGGCAAACAGATTTGTAGCCAATCCAAATGACATCGTAAAGGTTAGTCAGGTTGTACAAGTAACCGTAGTTGATGTTGATATCGCTCGGAAAAGGATTTCTTTATCGATGAAGACTGAGGATAGTCCGAAAGTTGGGAAGACCGAAAGTCCGAAAGTTGATGGAGCAAAAAATAATAAGGATGTGCCAAGAAATTTCATTCCAAAACCTACTCAACAATCCAAAAAAGAAGCCGATGGTGATTTGCAAGAAAAATTAGCCAAGTTAAAAGGGATGTTTAAATAACCCCTAAATCCCCTAAGGGGACTTGCTTATTATTCCCCCTTCAGGGAGTTATAGTTCTATCTGCCTCTTAATACTTTCCTCCAAAGAGATTAATGTCTCTGTACGCTGTATTCCTTTTACAGCTTGTATTTCTTCATTTAAAACATGGCGCAAATGGTTGGTGTCTCTGCAAGTAATTTTTGCAAACATACTATATGAGCCAGTAGTATAGTGCAACTCTACTACTTCTTTAATTTTGCTTAATTGTTCAACGGCATCTTTATAGAGAGAACCTTTTTCTAAATAAATACCTAAAAAGGCGGTAATATCAAAGCCAGCTTTTTTTGGATCTATGATGAGGTGAGAACCTTTTATTATACCCATATCTGCTAATTTTTTCATCCTTACGTGAACAGTACCGCCCGAAATGATCAATTCTTTGGCTATTTCTGTATAGGGTTTGGTGGCGTCTTGCATTAATTGCGATAATATTTGAATATCTAGGTTATCAATTTCTAAATTTTGAGTTTCTTTTTTAAGCATATTTTATAAAATTTATATTTAAATCAATATTATGTTATAAATATAATAAAAATTATACAAAATGATTAAAATATTTGCAATGTATTTGATATTTGTCTTATGTTTGTATCAAGCAATTACAACAAAATAGTTCTTTAACAATTGCTTATACTCTGTAGGGTGGTGAAATTGGCAGACACACCTCCTTGTCTCGGTGGTAGAGGAAATGGGAAATCCGGTAACGGTACAACCACTCTATGAAGGTTCGACTCCTTCCCCTACAGCAATCTTAAGTTTAGAGTTGGGAGCATAGAATTTAAAACCTAGACTTTCTGACTAAAGACTTCTGACTAAACAATGTTGGGTGGTGAAATTGGCAGACACACCTCCTTGTCTCGGTGGTGGGGATTACGGGATAAACGCAATTTATGGGTTGACCACAAATTAATTTTGAATTGCAGCTAACTACCCCTTGAAGGTTCGACTCCTTCCCCAACAGCCAATTTTAAGAGTAATAATAAGTTAATTAAGTGAGTGATTTTGGATAAAGTTACTCACTTTTTTATGCCTTATACTTAAACAAAAAAGGGCAGTTTGCTGATTTGCAAACTGCCCTTTTTTGTTTAGTCAGTGAAAATTATTTTATTCCGTATTTATCACTAAATTTCTTATCTAATTGTTTGTGCAAATTATCTAGGTTGATGTTTCTTCCTTGAATAAAAGCTTGCTCAACTTTGTTTCCAATCATATCTAAAGCATCGCCAGCAGAGATAAATAAAGTGGCATCTTTGCCAATTTCTATACTTCCAGTAGTTTTATCAATACCCATTGCTTTTGCAGCATTTAAGGTAATTGCCTTTAATGCTTCTTCTTTACTGATACCCCAAGCAGAGGCAGTGCCAGCTACAAATGGTAGACTACGTTGTCTCCAAAAGCCATCGCTACTTGCATAACTAATTACAACTGTTACGCCAGCGTTATGCAATTTAGCTACATTTTTGTAAGGCATATTCACATCATCATCAACATTAGTTGGCAATGAATGAGGCGTTTTAACTACCACAATTATATTATTGGCTTTTAAGAAATCTGTAACCAAATAGGCTTCATCCCCACCAACAATTACAGGGGTAATACCAAAATTTTTCGCAAAATTTACCGCAGCAATAATGTCTTTTTGAGAATCTGCTGCTATAAATAATTTCTGTGAACCATTGAATAAACCTTTCATAGCTGCTAAACGGGCATTAGTAACAGTTTGTTTAGTTTCAGCATATATTTTTGCCTCGTTAAAGAAAGTATTTAAATCTGCAATTGCATTTTGAGTGCGTTCATTTGGATCTGCTCCTCCTGGAGTCATTCCTCTTAAGCCACCAAAACCACCTCTACCCCTCGGTGAAGCTGGCCAAGAAATATGCATAGCATCTTCTTTCTTAATTGCTGCATCTTCCCAATTCCAAGCATCTAACTGTACAACAGAAGAGCTGCCAGAAATTGTACCACCTTGCGGTGTAATTTGAGCCATTAAAATACCATTACTACGCAGTGTTGCCGGAATTTTGGAATCGGTATTGTAAGCAATAAGTGCACGGATGTGCGCATTCATATCGCCTAATTCAGAATGGTCTATTGTAGCTTTTACAGATTCAATTTCAACCAAGCCTAATTCTGTAACTGGCGAAATAAAGCCTGGGTAAATGTGTTTACCATTAGCTGTAATTACTTTAGCATCTGTAAGCGCAAATTTAACAACAGTGGCGTCGCCTACTCCAGTAATCTTGCCTTTTTCAAAGATGACATAACCGTTTGGTATAACTTTTCCATCACCTGTATGAACAGTTGCACCCATTATAATTATCTTTTCACTTTGTGCTTTAGCAGGAGAGATATTTGCTTGGCCATACGCTATACTTACCGAAGCAAATAAAGCTATCGCTATACTGATATACTTATTCATGATTGTGTACTCCTTCCATTTCAGTTTTATTTATTTCAGCCCAATAATCTTCTTCAAATTCGCAGTGATAAAGTCTTGGTGCTACCTGCGCTGTTGGTCTTTGCGTACGGGCACCTGCACTTTTGCTTTCTACTAATTTTTGAATGATACGTGCTTTTTCATTTTTTTGCGCAACTTGAACTTGTGCATCACGATCAATATCCCAATAAGAAATTCCATCAACAAAAGTTTTTTCTGCTTTAGCGTAAATTGAAAGAGGATTTGCAGACCAAACGACTACATCGGCATCTTTACCAGCTTTTAAGCTTCCAACTTTATTATCGATATGTAAAATTTTAGCAGGATTTATAGTCACTAATTTTAAAGCCTCTTCTTCAGATAGACCACCGTAAAGTACAGATTTCCCTGCTTCTTGATTTAAACGACGAGCCATTTCAGCATCATCAGAGTTAAAAGCAGTCGTAATACCTACGTTGTGCATAATTTTACCATTGTATGGGATAGCTTCTTGAACCTCCATTTTATAAGCCCACCAATCTGAGAATGTAGATGCTGAAATACCATGAGCTTTCATTTTATCAGCTACTTTATAACCCTCTAAAATATGGGTAAAGGTGTTGATTTTGAAACCTAAACTATCAGCAACATGAATTAACATATTTATTTCTGATTGTACATAAGAGTGACAAGTGATAAAGCGTTTGTTATTCAAAATCTCTACTAAAGCGTCTAATTCTAAATCTCTACGTACATTATTACCTTTTACCTTTAAAGCATTTTCATATTCTCTAGCACGTGTAAAGGCATCAACAAATACTTGTTCTACGCCCATACGTGTAGAAGGGAAACGTGAATTAGTTTGAGAAGAACTTTGCTTAACATTTTCGCCTAATGCAAATTTGATGAACCCATCGGCACCAGCAAATTTCAGTTCTTCTGGTAATTTACCCCAACGTAATTTAATTAATTGACTTTGACCACCAATTGAGTTTGCAGATCCGTGTAAGATTTGAGATGAAGTTACTCCTCCAGCTAATTGACGGTAAATGTTAATGTCTTCTGAATTGATAATATCACCGATACGAACTTCAGCAGAATTTGATTGCCCGCCTTCATTTATACCACCAGTACCAGCAATATGCGAGTGTTCGTCAATAATACCCGCAGTAATGTGTTTACCAGTTGCATCAATTACCTTAGCAGTACCTGCTGATAAATTTTTACCTACGGCTTTAATTTTTCCTCCTTCTAATAACACATCTGCATTTTGTAAGATACCTTCTTTTTCGTTAGTCCAAACGGTTGCATTTTTAAGTAGAACAGTTTCTTGTTCTGGTAAAGTTGAGTTACCGAAAGCAATAAAAGGATAAACTAATGGCCCTTTTGTGGCATTTGGTTTTGCAGGTTCATCACGTTTTGGCATTTCCTTAGCTGCTTCTTTTAAAGAGCCACTCCAATTACCTGTAGCATTTGAATTTACAAAAACACTTCCATTAAAAGCCAACGGGCTATTTCCAGTTAAATAACCACTTAAACGAATATCTCCGCTAGGATTTTTCTTTAAGTTGAAAGTAATTGTTACCCAATCGCCATTACGTGTAAATGTTGCATTTGTTTTAACACTATCAGCACCTAAGCGCTCGATTGCTGCAATAGAACCGCCACCTGTGCCTGTAATTTTTAAAGTTGTTGCACCGATACCATCAATGTTTAAGCTATAGGTTCCACGTAAATCAGTTACATCCATTTTGTTAACTACGAAACGTTTGCCTTGTACCCAGTTTTCAAAAATGATATTTCCGGTTTTAAAAATATTATCTGAAGTGATTAAGAAATTGGCCACCTTTCCTTTTTCAAGAGAACCAACCTTGTCGCTAATGCCAAGCATAGCTGCAGGGGTTTCGGTTACTGCTATTAAAGCTTGTTTTTCAGTTAAACCATTAGCAATTGCTTGTTGGATATTAGCCCAGAAATCTCTTGGAGCATCTAGACCAAATGTGGTTAAAGCAAATTTAACGCCTGCCTTTTCTAAAACACCTGGGTTAGTTGGAGCCAATTCCCAGCCTTTTAATTGGGTAAGACTTAAGTTTCCAGCTTCAATCGGATCTTCAACATCAAATGCTTTAGGGAAATTAATTGGAATAATTAAACTCGCACCTGTTGCTTTAACAGCATCAATACGTTGGTATTCATCTCCAGTTGATTTAATGATAAATTGTTTGCCGAATTCTTTAGCAATTCTATCTACACGTAAAATATTTGCCCAACCATCTGCCTCAAAAATTTGAGGTAAACTTTGTTGTTTATTAAACTGCTCTAAAGAAATATTGTATTCTTCTTTTTGACCTTTGTACCAAGCTGCATCTAAATAAGTTTGACGCAATAAGGAAATAGATCCCATTAAAGAAGAAGGATAGTTATTGGTTGATGTGCCTCTATTAAATGAATAGTTTGCTGCGGTTTGATCGTTTAGCATTACTTCATTTTCTCTGCTATCACCTAAGGTTACAGCTGCAGATGTACCACGAGCAATACCATCACGGTTAATTGCATTTACACTACCAAAGCCAGCTTTACGCATATCGTCTGCTTTTTTGTTGTCTATTGTAAAAATAGATCTTACTTCAGTTTCTGGACGGATACTCTCGTTCCAACTGTAAGCTCCTTTTTTGGTGGAAGTAAATACAAATGGTCTGCCAAAACCAGCAAAGCCCGCTGCTGCACCTCTCGGTGCCTCTGGAATACCATATCCTGTAAAGGCATCAATTAAAGATGGGTAGATGTATTTTCCTTTTAAATCTATTACTACATATCCTTTAGGAATTGTAGTTCCAGTACCAACTGATTGGATGGTTTTGTCTTTGATTAGCAATACGCCATTGCTAATGGTTTGATTGGCGTTAACTACAATGTTTGCATTGGTAAAAGCATACAATCCTGGTCTTACGTCGTAAGATCCATTAACAGGATAAGTCTGCTGTGCAAACAAAAATGCAGTAGAAAACACCAACGTGAGCGTTAGTAAGATTTTCTTCATGAGAATTTTTAGTTAGTGATGCTTAAAGCTATCTATAAATACTAACTTATTTCCTCTCTATCTTCTTTTTTACAAAAAAAGATTACTCAATACTTTAAAAAGAATAATCACAAGAACAATTAGAATCAAAAAAGGTAATTGTTGCCAACTACCTTTTCTTGATATACTTTTTATAGACAGAGTTTAGTCTAATTAAGCTTCTTTAATGGCCAATTGATATTTCTCTTCATCAAACTCTTTTTCACTTTTAGCAATTACAACTACAGCAATTCCATTACCAATTAAATTGGTAATAGATCTAGCTTCAGACATAAATCTATCTACACCTAACAAAATTGCAACATTTTCAACAGGCATAATATTCATCGATACAAGTGTAGAACTTAGTACAATAAAGCCACTTCCGGTAACACCTGCTGCTCCTTTAGAAGTTACCATTAATATAGCCATAGCCGTTATTTGTTGGCCTAAGGTGAGCTCTATTTTAAATGCTTGTGCTAAAAATATAAGGGCAATGGAAAGATAGATGGAAGTTCCATCTAAATTAAAGGAATAACCCGTAGGAATCACCAGCCCAACGACTGATTTATTACAGCCAAATCGTTCCATTTTTTGGATCATACTAGGTAATACGGATTCTGAAGAAGAAGTGCCTAATACGACTAGAATTTCTTGCCGTATATATTTTAAATAGCTTATTAAACTGAATTTATATAAATGACATATGAAGTTTAAAATCACAAAAATAAATATGATACAGGTAATATAAACAACCATCATAACTTTTGCCATTGGTATTAAGGTAGATAGACCATAATTACCTATGGTAAATGCCATACCACCAAAAGCACCAATTGGAGCTAATTTCATTACAAACTTCATCATGTTAAAAATAATTTTCGAAAAATTTTCGAACATGATAATAGTGTGCTTACCCGCATGGCCCATTTTACTTAAAGCAAACCCAAATAAAATAGCGAAAAATAAAACTTGTAAAATATCTCCTTTGGCAAATGATTCAAAAATGTTTCCAGTGATAATATGGCTTAAAAAATCGACCCAAGATGTGGCTGCTGCAGTAGCAGTTGTAGCAGGTACTTTTGGATGGTTAACCAAAGGGTTTAATCCGTCTCCAGGTCTAATTAAATTTGCAGCGACTAAACCTATAATTATTGCAATAGTGGTAATTACTTCAAAATAGAGTAGCGCTTTACCTCCAACACGGCCAACCTTTTTCATGTCGCCCATTTTAGAAATACCGAGTACAATAGTTAAGAAAATGATAGGTATAATTAACATACTTATCATATTGATAAATGTTTTACTAACCACTTTTGCGGTAGGCGCAAAAGATGGAGCAATTACACCTACAATTACACCCAAGATAATAGCAATAATTACTTGAAATGTTAGATTTTTGGATATTTTTCGCACGTTTAAATTATTTTTTAATTTAATAAAGCTACCAAAATCTTTTAAAGATTGTTGGTAGCTTTATATTTTGGTTTTCGAAATTTACTGACCTAAAGAAATAAGATTAGTAAAAATACGATAGGCTCCAGGTACACCTGCAGGTAGTTGTCTAAACCAAGAAATACCGGTATAAACAAAATTTCCCTTTCCGTATTTTGCAATTAATATACTACTATTTTTAGGGGTTTCTCCAGGATCGTTAATAGAGATTAACGATTGATATTGGCTATCCCATTTGTTAGGGAAGTATAAACCTCTTTCTTGTACCCATCCATCAAAATCTGCTTTGGTAATTTTGTTAGGCGTATTTAAAGCCGGATGATCTGGCAACAATACTCTTACTTCAGCACCTTCTACAGTTACTCTATCTGTAGAAACTGTCATAGGATAAGGACCTGGGTTAGTTTTTAAACCAGAGTTTGTGTTGTATTGAACGAGTACGTTCCCGCCATTTTTAACATATTCCATTAAATGGTCATGATAGAAATTAATTCTATCTAACGTGTTGTACGCTCTAATACCAACAATAATAGCGCTAAATTTGCCTAAAGTTTCTTGGTTCATGTCTGCATCTTTAAGCATGGTAACATTATAGCCAATTTGTTGTAAACTTCTTGGCACTTCATCACCAGCACCAACCAAATAACCAATGTTTTTATTTTTAACCTGAATATCTAACTTTACTGCTTTAGCTGTATTTAATGGATATAGTACTTGTTCAGGAATATGTTTGTGTGTAATTACACTTATACCTCTATTATAAGCTTTACCATCAATTGTAACTACTGCTTGTAAATCTGCAACTTGTGCATTTACCGGTGGAGTTACTTTAAAGTTTATTGCTTCTTCTGATTGTTCTTTCGCTAAGTTGATACTAACTGATGCGGGAGAAATTTTCCAACCTTCGGGAAGCTTTAAGGTAACTTCGCCTTTAACATTTGCTTTACCCGCTCTTACATATACGGTTACTTGTTTAGGATCGTTATCTGAAAAAATGTATGCACTTTCCGCAATATTTGCAAAAACAGGTGGGCTAACAGATAAAGCTTGATAAAGCTCACCATAAACTAAATCATTACGTTTAAAAACTACTGGTACGTTAAAATTAAAATCTTGTCCACCAATATTTAATTTTACTAGAACATTTGCTGGAGGTGTGTTTTCTGGTAAACCAACATCAAATTGATTTACAATATCAAACATGCCTAAAGTATCGGGTTTTTGTAACCAATATGGTTGCGAATAGTTTAATGTATTTGGTACTGAAACTGTTGAATTATATTTTTTACCGACAGAATTTGCTAAGGTATTGTTAACCGTAGAATCTTGCTTTTGGAAAGGAAAATTAATACTTTTAACAGATACAGCAATTGGAGAACGGTTGATAACTTCTGTTTCAACTTTTAATTTTCCACCTGGTACGATAGAGAAACTTGCAGCTGTAGCTTCAATATACAAACCTGTTGCTGTCCTAATAACCTCTTGTATTTCATCTAGCTTTCTTTCCTTCCAAAACGAATTTGGAAGCTTCATAAGTTCGGCTCTAGCTGTTAACAATAAAGGGACAACTGCAGATGGACTTGATGGATTGTACGTTGAAATAGCTTTAGTTATTGCTTCTTGTACTTTACTGCTGTTTTGTAATCTGCTCCAAGTGGTGTTAATATCTTCAAATAAATCAGTTTTAGCTTTAACTCCCATTGTGTGTTCGAAGTAATCTAAACTGCTACCGCGAGTACCAGTTGCACCAAAAGCCTGACTTTTATGCATACTGCGACTTAAAGCAGAAATTTCACCATAAGACTTACCAAGTAGTGGATTATATACACCTACATCAACCTTTACTAATGATGGTGCTATCTTGTTAAAAGCTTCAGGATCTTTAAAAGCCCATGAGCTAATGTTCCAAACTAAGCGTTTTGCCTGCCAAGTGCTTACAAATTTTAATTGCTCTGGAAATCTTTTTGGATCTGCAGCTGCAACAAAAGCATCTTCGGCTAAAATAGAAGAGGCACTATGTTGACCATGACCTGCACGCGAATCTTTTGGGAAACGAGTGATAATCACATCTGGTTTAAAATTACGTATTACCCAAACCACATCGGCTAATAATTTTTCGCGGTTCCAAATGCTAAATACTTCTTCTGGGTTTTTAGAAAATCCAAAATCGTTAGCTCTTGTAAAATACTGATGGCCACCATCTGTTCTACGTGCCTGAAGTAATTCTTGTGTACGTATTACGCCAAGTCTTTCACGAATTTCGGAACCTATTAAATTTTGTCCACCATCACCTCTGGTAAGGGCAAGATAACCCGTATAATATTTTTTCTCATTAGCCATATAGGCGATAAGTGTAGTGTTTTCATCATCAGGGTGTGCTGCTAGATATAAAACGTTACCTAAAACGTTTAATTTTTTTATATCTTGAAGTAATTTGCCTGCATCTGGTTTAGGAGGGTGCTGCTGTGCAAACACAGAGAATCCTAAAAAAAGTAATATCAAAAGAGATATTGATTTTTCTTTAAAAGGTTGTATTCTTTTCATAGTTCTTTAAATTAATCAGTCTGCTAAGCTATTTTATAAGTTAGCAGACTGAAATTTTTGAATTTTACAAAGGATTTTGAGTGTAAGTTTTGTTAATATCTAATTCGCGTTGAGGAATTAAGAATAGTAACCTAGCTTTTTTACCTTGTGGAGTTAAGAAGTCGTTTACTTTACCAAAGCGTAATAAATCTGGCCATCTGTGGTTCTCAAATGCCAACTCTACTCTTCTTTCTTTTAGTAATTTTTCAGCATATGTTCCAGGTGTAGCCGAACTAATATCATTAGTTAGTTTTGCACGATGTCTAACATCGTTTATTAAGTCATAACCTTCAGTACCTTCACCTAAAGCTTCTGCAAGCATTAATAAAGCATCAGCATAGCGAAGAACAATAAAATTGTAATCTGCATCGCCTTCATTATACGCAGTTGTAGTTCCATACTTTAGAATAAATCTACCTGCATTTAATGGACCGTTTATTGGGTTCATAGATGCTGCTTTTCTTGCGTCTCCTGCTTCATAAGCGGCTTCCATCTCTGCAGTAGGTCTATTTTTATATGCTCCCGTAGTCTGAATCATTAATGGAGAGAATGCATTAGTAAATGCATTACCAGTGCTCGTACCACCACCTTTATACTGTACTTCAAAAATAGACTCTACGTTATTTTTATTTGCAAGGCCCCAAATATTCTGGTAGTTAGGTACTAAAGAATAACCGTAAGTATCTTTAACTCTTCTTAAAGGTAAAATTGCAGCTGTTTTATTGCCCATTGTTAAGTAAATTTTACCTAATAAAGTTGCAGCAGCACCTTTTGTTGCTCTACCAACATCAGATCCAGTATATTTTACTGGTAAAAATCCTTCAGCTATTGTTAAATCTTTAACTAATTGATTATAAACATCAATTGCTGGAACTTGCGGATAGCCTTTTCCTTCATCAACACTGATTTCATTTAAAACTAATGGTATTCTTCCGAAATTTACTGCCAAATTATAGTAGAATAAAGATCTTAAAAACAAAGCTTCGCCTTTAAGTCTGTTTTTTAAGCTAGCATCCATTTCCACGGGATCTATTCTACTTAAAACAATATTACAACGATTAATACCTACATAAGTATCTAAGTATGAATTGGTAATTATCTCTGCTGTGGCTGCGTTTTCGCCAAAATTGTCAATTGCATTTAAGTCGGCACCTAAACCTGTAATATCAGCTCCGCCATCAGTATTATCAGAACGCATTTCGTTCATTACCCAATAGCTTTGATTGTAAGCACCATTCATTTGAAGTGCTTTGTAAGCTGCATTGGTAGCTATAACCATATCATTACCCGTTTTGTAAAATGATTCTACGTTACGTTGTGATATTGGGCTTAGATCTGTAAAGTCTTTACTGCAACCACTAATTATTGCGGCTGACAATAAGATATATATAATTTTATTTTTCATTTTTTAGAATTTTAGATTAACAGATTTTATTTAAATGAAGCATTAATTCCAAAAGTGAAATTTCTTGATAATGGATATGCTCCATAATCCTCACCTTGAACGCCACTTACTGTTGATTGGTTGTTTACTTCTGGATTGTAACCTATATAATTTGTTTTTGTAAATAGGTTAGTTCCTGATGCATACAAACGAATCGATGAAAAATATTTTCCAGCAATTTTTTCAGGTAGAGTGTATGCAAAGGTTACGTTTCTTAAACGTAGGTATGATGCATCTTCTACTTGATAACTTGACGGTCTGTTATTAAAACCGTGTAAATCGCCTAACCTATCAGCTCTTGGTGTTTTACCATCTCCAGGTTGATCTGGAGATCTCCATCTATTAATTTCAAAAGCATATGAGTTAGTATTCGCCTCACCGTTTCCTAAGTGTCTTCTAGTTAAGTTTAATACTTTTGCACCTTCTACACCTTGTATTAAGAAGCTCAACTCCATCTTTTTGTAAGAGAATTTGTTGGTAATACCAAAAGTATATTTTGGTTGATAGTTTCCAATTACAGTTCTATCATTTGCATCAATAACACCATCGCCATTTACATCTTTAAATCTAAAATCTCCTGGGCCTGGTTTTGCAGCTAATTTATCTTTTGGTGCACTATTTATTTCTTGTTGTGTTTGGTAAATACCTTCTACAACATAGCCATAATAGCTACCAATAGGATCGCCAATACGAGTAATGTGACGAATACCCGCCCCGCCAGAACTTAAAATTGGATCGCCAGAAGCACCTAGTTTTAATACCTCATTTCTATTAGCTGAGTAGTTAAAATCTGTAGTCCAAGTAAATTTATTAACCATATTATGCGTAGTTAATGAAACCTCGAAGCCCTTATTTTCTACTTCACCAATGTTTTGTAAAGGATTTGAATTACCAAAACCAATTGCAGCTGGTACTTGAACGTTTAACAATAAATCTGAAGTTAATTTTCTATACAAATCTACCGAAGCAAAGATTCTGTTTTTTAAGAAACTCATATCAAGACCGATATCTGTTTGCGTATTTTTCTCCCAAGTTAAATTAGGATTACTAGGCGTTGTTGGCGCAATACCATTCGATATTACGTTTCCGAAAGTATAATTATAAGGGTTTAATAAACCGATAGAAGCATAGTTTGGAATTAAGAAGTTACCTGTTTTACCCCAACTTGCACGAAGTTTTAAATCGCTAACAAAAGTTAAACTTTTCATAAAAGGCTCATCAGATATTCTCCAACCGGCAGAAAACGAAGGGAAAATACCAACTTTGTTACCTTCTCCAAAACGTGAAGCACGGTCAGATCTGATAGTAGCTGTTAATAAATAACGATCCATGAAAGCATAGTTTACACGACCTAAATAAGAAATTAAAGACCATTCCTCTTCAGTAGCATTTCCACCGGTAACTTGTCCACCACTTACGGTTTGAACTAAATCATCAGGAAAGTTTTCTGCTTGTACTTGATTGTTTCTAAGTTTATCTTTTTGTGCTGTATAACCTGCAACTGCAGAAATACTATGTTTACCAAATACTTTATTGTAAGAAAGTGTATTTTCTAATAACCAGTTGGTTTCTAGAGATGAGTTAGATTGTCCATAAGGAACCCCTACAGTTGCGGTACGATCTAAAAATGCTTTCTCTCTGTAATACTTTCTGTTATATTGGTTAACATCGGTACCTAGCATTATTTTATACTTCAAGCCATCTAATATGCTATACTCTGCATAGGCATTGGCAAAAGATCTAAATTGTGCTAAATCATCATGAATGTAATTTACAACAGCCAAAGGATTACTAGAAGCAGTCATGTTAGCGCCTGTTCCGTTTTCTGTGTTTAAATGACTTTGGTTATTTGTTTGGTTAATTAATCCGTTAGGTAAGTATGGGCTAACAGTTGGTGAAGTAACTAAAGCGGTATAAACTGCACCTGGAGGGTCAGCAAAGTAAGGAGCACTAGTAGATCCTTTTGCTTGATCTGTAAAAGATGGATTTATATTTGCTCCAACTTTTAAGTTTTTAAGCGGGTTCGATTCTATATTAACTCTAAAACTATAACGTTTGAAGCCCGTTTTGTCAATAATACCACCTTGATTATAATAGTTACCCGAAACATAATAACCTAATTTTTCGCTTCCACCTGATAATGATAAATTGTAAGATTGTATACTAGAGTTTTTAAACAAAACATCTTGCCAATCAGTGTCTACTCCAGTTGGGTTTGCAAAGTCTGCAGGGATATAATAACTGGTATTTGTACTTCTAGCGTATCTTACTGAGTTAGGATCGTTTCTACTTGCATTTGGAAAATCTTGCAAATAAGCATTGTTTTTTGCATCTAAAACATAATCTGTTAACTCTGCAGAGTTCATTAAATCAACTTTGTTAGCTAATGTTTGTACTCCATAGTATGAGTCGAAATTTATACTACTTGTACCATCTCGTCTTCCCTTTTTAGTGGTGATGATAATTACTCCGTTAGATCCTCTTGATCCATAAATAGCCGCAGCAGCAGCATCTTTTAATACCTCTACAGATTGAATATCTCCAGGACTTATTGTACCTAGTGGGTTAGAAGGAGCTGGTTTAAAAGCAACAATTCTTTTTGATACATCTCCTTGTGTGGCTGATTCTACATTTTTAGAAACTGGAAAACCATCTACAACGTATAAAGGTTCATTACCAGCAGATATAGATCCGATACCACGAACACGAATAGTGGTAGCAGCGCCAGGCTCTCCACTAGGTTCTTGTACCTGAACACCAGCAATTTGACCTTGAATAGCATTTTCAAAACTCATAACAGGCATATCTTTTATGCTATTTGCCGATATAGAAGCAATAGAACCTGTTAAATTTTTCTTCTGTTGCGTTCCATATCCAATACCTACGACAACAACTTCATTTAGTTTTTGCTGATCTGGCATTAAAGTAACATTCAAAGTTCTTGAGCTTTCAACAACAACTTCTTTAGTAATAAAGCTAATATAAGAGAACATTAAAGTGCCTTTCTCAGGGAACTTAATAGTGAATTTACCTTTTTCGTCAGTGCTGGCACTAATTGTAGTGCCTTTAACTTTAATAGTAACCCCTGGTAAAATCTCCCCATTGCTGCCATCAGTAACTATACCAGTAACTGTAATATCTACTGGAGCCAAAGTATTTACTTTAACATCTTCTTTTAGTAAATTTAAGTTTGGAATTACATTGGATGTTGAAAGTTTGTTTTGGTTCTTTTTTTCATCAAAATTAATTACATAAAACTTATCGCTAATTTTTTTGTAATTAAGGTTTACTGGTGCTAATAACTTAGTTAATGTTTTTTCTAGACCCTCTGTGTTATTATTATTCTCAATCTTTACTTTAATATTTTCAGCTCGTTTACTGTCAAACATTATAGAAGCTTTATAAGTTTTTTCTAGGTTAATTAAAGCAACTGATAAAGATTGGTATTGAAGGGTCTCTTTTTTTGAGACATAATTTGCTTCGACATGACGAGCGTAGTTTTCTGCTCGGCTATGTACAAACAATGTACTACCCATAAATAATATGAGTAGCAAAAATGATTTTTTTGCCATAGTTGGTTTATTTAATTTGGTTTTGGTTATTTTTATTTTTTTATTCTGCTTATTATAGAATTTTTTTGGTTAGTAGGTTTAGTTTTTTATCATAGTTTAATAAGTTTAGGTTTATAATTAAGTTTATGGTTGCTTGTTTTTAAGTACAATAGAATCTCCTTTTAATATGAACTTAACGTTAAACGTTTCTGAAAGCGCATCAACTAAAGACTGAATGTTATTGGTAGGTGCCGAGCCAGAAACTCTCATATTCATCATTTTTTCATCTTCTATTTTAACTTTTAATCCGTAAGTGTATTGAAGGTTTTGTAATACGTCAATAATTTTTGTTTTATTAAAAATTATTCGATTGCTTTTCCAAGAAGAATAGGTTGTTGGATCTACTTTTTGTTTAATGTAAGATTTACTGTTATTCTGATATTCAATTAAATCACCAGGTTTCATCTGTACAACATCATTGCCCTTTTTTAAGTTATTCATATGAAAATCAATTTTACCAGAGCTTAAAACAACTTGAGTATTTTTACCCCTTTTGGTAATATTAAATTCCGTTCCTAATACTTCTACAGAAAGATTATCTGCCATTCTAACAAAAAACTTTTGATTGCTTTTTGTATGTTTTACAGAGAAATAAGCTTCGCCGTCAACCTTAACTTCCCTGTCTGAATTATTATCCCAGTTATTGATATAGCTTAGTTTACTATTTCCGTTAAGGTAAACGGTAGAGCTATCTGGAAGAACTACTTTTAAGGTTTGGCCGTATTTAGTAACAAATTGTACTTGTTCTTTCTTAGCGTTAAATAACAGTAAGGCAATAGATGATATTAGAATTAAGGCTGCTGCAATAGCTAATTTTTTAATAAATAAAGGCTTTAGTTTAAAATTCTGCTTTGGTGTTTCGTCCATTAAAGGCTCTAATTTATTCCAAGCAGCATTTATTCTTTCTAAATCATTATTGTTTACTTCTTTTCTCATTGTTTGTTTGAGCAAAATTTATTGTTGCGTATTTATTGCTATTTTATTTATTAATTTTTTTTACTTGATCTTCATTTCTTAAATAATACAGTAAATAAGGAACATTGTAAGCGTGTGTCCATCCAAATACACGTAAAGCATTTCTAACATCCCATTCTGCATACTTTTTCTCTGGATCTTGAGGGAAGTGACTAACTTTAAGCAGTGTTTCTGCTAATTGTTTTTGAGTGGCATTATTATCAAATTTCACTGAAGTAAAATCAGTTTTTAAAACTTCGGCACGTTCTTTTGCTTTATCTAAAAAGCTTTTATCTTTTGTAAATTCATAGCCTACTATTAAACTGTGAATTGAAGAAAGATAGGATTCCATTAAATATGCTATTGGCTCATTATCTCTAACCGAACGAGCGTGTTTGATGAGTGCTCTTTTTACTTGATCATCTTTAGTGATTTGATAGTATTTTGATAATCCTTGTGAAGCATAAACTTGAGAATAGCCATATCTATCTACTACTAAGCTGTTGTTTTGCTCAGTTCCATCTTGGATATATAACATGGTTTTTACTCTGTCTTTTAAATCAATAAGGTATTTCTCATCTTTGGTTGCATCATAAACTTCTGTCATGTTCCAAACAGAAAGGTATAATCTTCTACCTCTTAAATCATGATCGCCCCAAATGCGTTTAACATAGGTGTCGGCAGTTTGTTTTGCTATTTCTAGGCCTCTGTGATCTCCGCTTAGATAGTAATCGGCTAACCATCCCATAACCCAAACATGTGCACTTAACACAGCAGACCATTGTTGATCGCCATGTCTTTTGCCTATACCTAAATATGGAGAGGAGGTATCTGGTGACTCTTTAGATTTAAAATAATCTAGTGCATCATTAGTGTCTCCAATATAAGTAGGTTTTTTTGGCCAATGTATGTTGTCTACATCCATTGTATGTCTACTTGTAGATTGCGCCGCGTTAAAAAATCTAGGATCACCCGTTCTCATAAACTGTAACCAAAACATATAATCTTGTCCCGGCTCATTGTTAGCCCACATTTCCCACTTATTATCTATATAGTAATTCTTGTAATCTCCATATTCAAACATACCATACCAAGGAGCCCAATTCTGATTAAATAATACCCAATCGTATTTGTAATCTAAACCACGTTCAAATTCAGGGTAAGAAGTCCCTCTTGGAGATAAGCCACCAAAAACTTTAGAATTTGCATATGCTTCTGGAGCTGCATGCGCAACAGATGGGTCTAAAATGTAATTAACTGTTTTCTGTATTTCTTTTACACTTGTATTAGCATCATGAAAATAATACACTAACTCGCTAGTTTTTGCCAAACCTTGTGCAAAATTCCCTAAAATTCCATCATCAGCAGAGTTTTTGTCTTTAGCAAAACTCATAGCGGGCGCCTTTGGAGACCATAAATAAGCCGTTGCCAATTGTTGACTTGCGTCTATATCAAGTTCTTTAGGATATTCTTCAAAGAAATGTCTAACTCCGATAGCAATACCCCACTTTTTATCCCCAATGTCCATCCAGCCACTTGCTTTGGCAGTTTTAATTTGTTCTTTATTATCAGTTGTTAAGTTTGCTGAAAAACCTTCAATTCTTTTAACATCCGAAGATTCTGGTATCGGCTGAACTTTATTTGGAGCAGGACCATCTTGGAATAAAGAAGTTTTTTGCTTTCCATTTCCAGTAAATTCAAATACTTTTTCTGTTGGATTTTCCCACCATTTTCCGTCTTTATAACCAACTTTATAAGTTAGCTCTCCATTTAACTTATAGTTTAAGGAGAATCCTGTACTTGCGATTTGATCATTAGGCTTTGTCCATCCTTTATCACTACTTTCTGCTTCAGAAAGAATGTTTTTAGATTGAGTTGCTATACGAGCATGCTCACCAGGCACTATAACATGTTGATCTGGAACACCTGTGTATGTTAAGGTATGTAATACTTTAACATAAGATTTGCCAGCGTAAACGTGTATACGAATTACAAAAGGAGAGGAATTATTATCCTTTCTATTGTAAGTATATTCTCCTTCAAAACGAATTATGCCATGCAATGGCCCAGAACCTTTTTCTATTACACTTCTAGTTATTGTAGCCTTTGATTTATCTATGCCTGCTTGATCTAATATATCTAAAAAAGAACCTCTATCTTTTGCGCCTTCTGCAATAATATCAGCATCAGTAAAACCATTTTTTTTGGTGTTTAATTTAACTGTTTCGAAAAATCCACCATTATTTTTTCTTATTTTAAAATTTAATGGACCTGTACTTACTTCAGTATAACTACCCATAGGTTGTATGTTTCTAATTACAACCCTATCACCTTTATATGTAGCACGCTTAACATCACTACCATATTCTAAAGTATAATTATCGTTAGCATCAGCAAAGAAAAACACCCAAATCCATTTCATACTGGAGTTAATTGGCATCCAATTGTTTACTTCAGTTATTTGAGAAGGGATTTCTTTACCATCTTTATTTAATAATCTAACATCATCTGGAGAATTTAAAGTGCCTATAGCAAAAGGAATACCCAATGTTATTGGTGCTCCTTCTACATGTTTTTCAATTTTTAGAGGTATACGTTCTGATGCATTAGCCGTTGAAATAAACAATCCTAATACACAGATATAAAAAGTGATTTGTTTAAGCATTTTCATTTTATAAAGATTTAGTTTTTATTAAAGACGAGAAGAAATTGGTTTTGTACTTGGTTATTTTCAACTATTTTTTTGAGCATGTAAAGCTGCGGCACCTAAAATGGCTATGTTTTCGTATTTAGAAGCTTTAATTTTTATGTTTTCAATTACTGGTTTGTAAGGGAAATCTTGAAGTGAAGACCAAAGAATAGATTCGAAAAACGGGAAGGCTTTACTTACAGAGCCACCAATAACAATAGTTTGTGGGTCTACAGCAAATAAAATAGTTTTAATTAGTGCACTTACGTGTATTCCAAATTGCTCGAAAATAGCTAAGGCATTTTTATCATTACTCTTGGCCAAATTATAAAGGATTTCCCCATCAGTGTTATGAAAATGTTTAAAATAATTTCCACTGCAATAAAATTCGTAGTTATGATCTAAATATGGTATCATACCAAATTCTCCAGCACCACAGTTTCTGCCTTCATAAAGTTTTCCGTCACAAATTAAACCAGCTGCTACACCTGTACCAAGTATTAATCCTGTTAAGTTATTTTCTGTAGTACTTTCTTCTGTAAAATACCATTCGCCACAGGCAAAGCAGTTGGCGTCGTTATTTATAAATACAGGGATTTTAAAATGATTTTCCAAAATATCCTTTAATGGTACGGCTTTCCAACTTGGGATGTTTTGTACATCATAAATTACACCCGTTTGGGTGTTTAATATACCCGGTACACCAACTCCAATGCTTTCTACTTCAGCCGTAATAACTTGTTGTATCGCATTTATTACTTGATTGACAACAATATTTTCTTCCCCATTAGATTCTATTTTAGAACTAAATACTTTGATGATATTATTTTTTTGAACCAGACCCGCACGTACATTGGTGCCTCCTAAATCTACGCCTATATGCATTTTATCTTTAATTAGTATTATCTTTTTTATTGAATGAGATTACATCGTTTTGGATTAAAGGTTTTGCCCAAAAACCAATACTGAAAATATAACCCAATAAGATAAAAATAAAGTACATACCTGTTTTTAATGATGTCATATCGCCAATCCAGCCAATAATAAGAGGCATAATAGCACCACCACAAATGCCTGTTAATAAAATGCCTGATAATGCACCATGGTGCTTATCCATAGAGTTTAATCCTAAAGAAATAATAACCGAATACATTACTGAAGCAAAGAAACCAACCATTGGAAATGCCCAAATAGCAACACTTGCTGAGCCGAATAAACCGAATACCATACTAATAATAGCAGCGCCAGTAAATAATATTAAAACTTTTCTACTGTCCATAAATTTTAAAAGTAGTAAGCCTAATAATGTACCAATAGTTAACATTCCCCAAAACCATGATACCGCACTTGCCCCGCCTGTTTTAGGGTCTATTTGATGGTATTTGTTTAAAAATTCCGACATCCAATTCGCTACACCTTGTTCTAGCCCCACGTAACAGAATATTGCTAAGAAGTACAAGATTACCATTGGGTTTTTAATGAGTTCTAAATTGGTTTTTAAACCGCCAACTTTTTCATCGCCTTTTAATTCAACCTTTGGCATTTTTACTAATCCAATTACCACTACCATTAAAATGGATATAATGGCAAAAATCCAATAAAGTGAAATCCAAGGTAAGTCTACTGGAACTACAGATTCGAAAAATTTGATAATGAAATCGTTGTTTTTTGTTCCTTGTCCAATATTTAAAGCTAGATAAGAATAAACTAAAGGGCTTAAAAAAGAAGCTAAGCCAAAAAAGAATTGAGCCAGTACTGAGTTAAAAGCGAATTGCGCTTCGCCTCCCGCAACCCTTAACAATGGGTTAATGGCAACTTGCAGCATCGCCATCCCTGTTCCTATCAAGAATAAAGAAAGCATGTAGCTTAAGTAGCCTGGGGAAATAACAAAAAACAAAGCGCCTAAAAAAGAAATAAAGAAAGCAACAATCATTACCTTTTTTTCGCCATATTTTTCTACCAATATTCCTGAGGGTATAGACATTACGCCGTAGGCAATAAAAAATGCGAAAGGTAAAAGTGCAACAGTGGTAAGACTTAAAGAGAAGCTCCTAATAATGTCTGGAACTAGTGGACCAATAATATTTGTTAAAAAGGAAATAACAAAAAAAGTAAGTAGGATAAGTCCTAAAATAAAATAATTTCTTTTCATACGTCTGTTTAGTTTGGTTACTACTATAGACGCTAATGTTTTTGTTTTGTACTCTATTTTTGAAAAAAATATTTATTAGGAGACCATTTTTTTTCGCATAACCTTTAATCCCTCATGGACATAGTTTCTAATTGCTTGATATTTAATAGGTAATATCTCTTCTATTTGCTTATAGGAAAGACCGTCTAAATAATGTAATTGTAAAACCTGTCTGTGTCTTTTACTCAATTGGTTTAGCGCTTTATTTATTTGGGTTTTAAATTCTGTTTGCGACTGATTATGAATTATGTTTTCTTCAATACTAGAGGTTTCTGTTTCGCCATCTAACTCGTTAAAATCTAATACTCTTTTCGATTTTTTTAAGGCATCAAACAATATACGAACGTAAGCACGGTATAAATAAGCTTTAATGGAAATTACTTCTCCCAGGTTCTCGCGGTTTTTCCAAAGCTTTAAAAACAAATCTTGTAAACAATCTTCTACTAAATTATTTTCAGAAGTAGTTTTAATCCCATAGTTATATAGAAACATATAATGCTCATAGTAAATTTCCTTAAATGATTCTTTATCACCGTTTTTAAAACGAGTCCAAAGCTCCATTTCAGTAACCTCATTACGCATAGTTAATATTTGGTTTAGGGTTGATTTTTAATATTAAAGCTTAATGTATACACATACATAATTTGCATGATAACAAAGATTTAATTATTAGAAATAACAAAACAAATTAAAGGAATAAATTGAAATAAAATTTTCTTTCTTTCGTTTGGTTAAGCTAAAGTTAATTAAAAAATTAATTAAGTAGCTGTTTTTTTAATTAAATGTAAAATTTTTACTAAACAAATAAATAGCTTGTACTATAATTTTACGCTTAAATTAGTGGTAAAAATTAATTATATTTTTCTATTAATGAATTTAATTTAAGGAATAAAGGTAATTTTAAGCCATAACTTGACGTTCTGTTAGAATCTTAGGTAAAGAAAAATATAATGTCATGATTAAATTCTTATTTTTGAAATAAAAAAATCATTTTAATTATGTACGAAATTTTAAAAAGTGCACACTCTGGTTGGAGATATATTGTGCTTATCTTATTAGTAGTTGCTGTATTACAGGCATTAATGGGTTGGTTAGGTAATAAAACTTATACTGAAGGTAACAGAAAGTTAAATGTTTTTACTTTAATTAGTGCACATATACAATTGCTATTTGGTTTAGTTTTATATTTTTTAAGTCCATTAACCAAAGGGCCGATGAGTGATGCTATCTATCGCTATTATAAAGTTGAGCACCTGAGTATGATGATTATCGCAATAATTATCATTACCATCGGAAACTCGAGGTCCAAAAAGCTAACAAATGCAGTTGCAAAACATAAAACGATTGCCATCTTTTTTGGTATTGCTTTGTTAATTATTTTGGGAAGTATATTTATGATGACAAAAGCTGATCCTTCTAAATCGTTTTTTGGTGTTTCTTAGAATATAAAATAAAATATTTCAAAATATTTTGATTACTTAACTTTTTGTATATTTTTGTTGTTCAATGATTAACAATAACCTACATACATGGCAATGGCGTGGCAATTCTAAAAGGAGTTTCGTCGTAGCTTTGTGCAAATTATAGTTTATCAACCTAAACCAAAATAAACCACATTTAAAAAACCCGACGTATAATTACGTCGGGTTTTTTGTTATAAATAAAATCGTCATTGGGAGCCTAGTGAAGCAATCTTAAACAATAGATACTTCGAAAAGCTCAGGATGACAGCAAAAAAAGATGCCAATGTACAATATAAAATCACATACCAAGAAGCGTTTAGCAGATACCACAACTCCTGTGAGTATTTACCTGCGCTTGCGAGATGTTTTTCCGAATACCATTTTATTAGAAAGTTCAGATTATCATAGTCGTGAAAATGCAACCAGTTATGTTTGTGCCGAGCCAATTGCAGGTATAATTTTAAAAGATTGCGTACTGAGTACTTATTTTCCAGATGGAAGTAGAGCACAAAAGACAGATTTTATATTAACAGAAGAGATAGAGGCTTTTAAAGCATTATTTAATCCAATTCAGCAAACTAGAGAGAAGCATATTTCAACGGGTTTGTTTGGTTATTTCACATGGAATGCAGTTCAACATTTCGAAGACATTAAATTTAATTCGGCTACGCCAGATGAGGATAAAATTCCAGAAATGCAATATCATGTGTACAGATATATTATTGCTATAGATCACTTTAAAAATGAAATTACGTTAGTTAAAAATGTTTTCAACGATGATGAAAATGAAGACTTAAGTAAATTAGAGTACATTATTCAAAATAAAAATTTCCCAGAATATAGTTTTAAAACCAACGGTGATGAACAATCTAATTTAACTAACCAAGGTTTTATGGATATGGTAGAGCAGTTAAAAACACACATCTATCGTGGTGATGTTTTCCAAATCGTACCATCAAGATCATTTAGCCAAGCTTTTTTGGGAGATGAATTTAATGTTTACCGTTGTTTGCGTTCCATTAATCCATCGCCATATTTGTTTTACTTTGATTATGGCAGTTTCAAGTTGTTTGGTTCATCGCCAGAGGCGCAAATTACCGTAAGCAATAAAGTCGCTAATATTTTCCCAATTGCTGGAACCTTTAAACGCACAGGTAATGACGAAGAAGATGCTGCTCTTGCTAAAAAGTTGGAAGAAGACCCGAAAGAAAGTGCAGAACATGTAATGTTGGTAGATTTAGCCAGAAATGATTTAAGCAGACATTGCAATAATGTGGAGGTAAAATCTTTTAAAGAAGTACAATATTATTCGCATTTAATACACTTAGTTTCTAAGGTTAGCGGCAATTTGCAGGCTGGAGTTAGTGCATTTAAGGTTGTTGCAGATACATATCCAGCAGGAACTTTAAGTGGTGCACCAAAATATAAAGCTATGCAATTGATTGATCAATATGAAAAATTAGGCCGTAATTTTTATGCCGGTGCGATTGGTTATATGGGCTTTAACGATGACTTTAATCATGCCATTATGATTAGAACTTTTATGAGTAAAAATAACCATTTACACTATAGAGCCGGAGCCGGAATTGTTGCTGATTCTATTGCAGAAAGTGAATTAAACGAAGTAAATAATAAGATTGCTGCATTACGCAAAGCAATTGAAATGGCAGAAGAGATTTAACCCCCAACCCCTAAAGGGGAGTTAAGGGAAATAAATAAAATATTGATTTAAATAAAATGAATAGTAATAATATTCCCCCTTTAGGGGGCAAGGGGGTAGTTTTAGTAATCGATAACTACGACAGTTTTACCTATAATTTAGTCCATCTAATTAACGAATTAGGTTTTGAAGCTGAGGTTTGGAGAAACGACAAATTCGATTTGGCAGATGTAAATAAATATGATAAAATATTACTTTCTCCTGGACCAGGAATACCAGAAGAGGCAGGATTGCTTTTAGAAGTCATCAAAGCTTACGCTCCTTCAAAAAGTATTTTAGGTATTTGTTTAGGTCAGCAGGCAATAGCCGAAGCTTTTGGTGGAAGTTTGCTAAATTTAGGCAGACCAATGCATGGCATTGCTACGCCAATTACTGTTTTAGATAAAGAAGAATTAACTTTTAAAGATTGCCCAGCTATAATTGAAGTTGGGCGTTACCACAGTTGGGTGGTAAATACAGTAGATTTACCAGAATGCTTAATCGTAACTTCAACAGATAAAGACGGACAAATAATGTCACTACGTCATCAAACTTTAGATGTTCGAGGAGTACAGTTTCATCCGGAAAGCGTACTTACCCCAAATGGTAAACAAATGATGAAAAATTGGTTGGATAATTAAAAAACTCGTTATTACGAGGCACAAAATAAAAAATGAACATACTCGATAAAATTGTTATCCGTAAAAAGGAAGAAGTTGCCTTGGCAAAACAGAAAGTGTCGGTGAAGGAATTGGAAGTAAATCCTAATTTTAATCGAAAACCATTAGTTTTTAAAGATTTTTTATTGGATAAAACTCGTACTGGAATAATTTCAGAATTTAAAAGACAATCGCCTAGTAAAGGATTAATAAATGGCACAGCCGATGTTGTAGAGGTTACTCAAGCTTACAATTCGGCTGGAGCTTCAGCGCTTTCGATATTAACAGATAAAGATTTTTTTGGTGGCAAGGCAGAAGATTTATTTCAAGCAAGAGCGGTTAATCAAATCCCAATTTTGCGCAAGGATTTTATGATTGATGAATACCAAATCTTAGAAGCCAAAGCTTGGGGGGCAGATCTTATTTTATTAATTGCATCAATTTTAACTCCTCAACAGATTATAAACTTTGGGAAACTGGCACAAAGTTTAGGATTAAATGTATTATTAGAAGTTCATAATTTAACAGAGCTTGAAAAAAGTATTTGCCCAAATTTAGACGCAATTGGTGTAAACAATAGGAATTTAGGAAATTTTACAGTTGATATTCAAACCTCATTCGATTTAGTTGATCAAATACCCGATGAGTTTTTAAAAATCTCTGAGAGTGCAATTGATAATCCTGAGATAATTAAAGAACTAAAAGCGGTTGGTTACAATGGATTTTTAATTGGAGAAAATTTTATGAAAACAGCAGATCCTGGACAGGCGATTAGAGATTTTGTAGCTCAGCTTTAGTTTAGCCTTAATTTAATTCCAAAGTCAACAATTGCATCAGCAATAAAGTACGGATGATTTTCAGAAGAAAAAGAGATGATATTTCTCAGATCAAGCTGAGGATTTGTATATAAACTTAGTTTTTTAGAAATTGGATATTGTAATCCCATACCTAAATTAGTGCCAAGTCCAGATTATTCCTTTTCCTTATATTTGGCATATCTACTCACAGCAATGTCAGTAAACACTCCGCCATTAAAGAAAACATATTTTCCTGCTTCATATCTTAACTTTAAAGGAATATTAATCAGTTTTACTTGATGATTGGAAATTACCCTAGGTGTTTGCCCACCATAAAACGGACCAATTGAAATATATTTAAAATCTATATAGCTTATTCCTGTTTCCAAATATAAATTCTTACTTAGCTCACCTAGGTAAAGTAACCCAATTTTATGTAGTGATTTGCTCTCGTTTGATCCTCCACCATCTAATTTTTTAAAAGATCCAATACTTCCAGAACCAAAGCCATAACTAACAGCAATACTTTTTCTTTTTTCTTGTGCTTGGCTAGTCAGCGTGATAAATGAGGCTAGAATAAAAATAATTTTTTTCATTTAATATTATTTGTTTGGATATGCAATATAAATATTTTTAAGCCTGAACGTTTAGTTTCGTTAAACGATTAGGGTTGTATAAACGCTACAATTGTAAGTAAATTAATACTTACATAGCTAAAACGAATAGTTATCCTTTGCTGTTATAAGAGAAAAGTTTAATGTGGTTTTAATGACATGTTACAAATAACGGAACGTGATTAAAATTGTATATTTGTATTTAATAAATGGGAAAACAAAAAACATATGATACTGCCCTTAAACAAGAACGTGCTGTACTTGTTGGGGTAATAACGCCGGGCGAAAAGCCAGAACAGACTAAAGAATATTTAGATGAATTGGCTTTTTTGGTGGATACAGCTGGGGGTAAAGTAGAAAGAAACTTCACCCAAAAAATGTTAAAACCTGACCGAGCTACATTTGTAGGTACAGGAAAACTAGAGGAAATACAAGCTTATGTTAAAGCTGAAGAAATAGATATGGTTGTTTTTGATGATGAATTATCACCATCGCAACTGCGTAATATTGAACGCGAATTACAAGTTAAAATTTTAGATAGAAGTAATCTTATCCTCGATATTTTTGCAGGTAGGGCACAAACTGCACAAGCCAAAACACAAGTAGAATTGGCGCAATTACAATATTTACTGCCTCGTTTAACGCGTTTATGGACTCACTTAGAACGCCAAAAAGGTGGTATTGGAATGCGTGGTCCGGGTGAGACACAAATTGAAAGTGATCGAAGGATGATTTTAGAAAAGATTTCTTTGCTTAAAGAACGTCTAAAATTAATTGATCGCCAAAATGAAACACAACGTAAAAATAGAAGTGCATTAATTCGTGTGGCTTTGGTTGGTTACACCAACGTTGGTAAATCTACCATTTTAAATATGTTGGCTAAATCTGATGTTTTTGCAGAGAATAAATTATTTGCAACATTAGACACAACAGTGCGTAAAGTGGTTATTGAGAATTTACCTTTCTTGTTATCAGACACAGTTGGGTTCATTAGAAAACTACCTCACCACTTAATAGAATGCTTTAAATCTACTTTAGATGAAGTTAGGGAAGCGGATATTTTAGTTCACGTGGTGGATGTTTCACATCCTAACTTTGAAGATCAAATACACACGGTTAACGAAACCTTGAGCGATTTGGGTGCTAGAGATAAAGATACCATCATGATTTTTAACAAGATTGATGCTTATGTTACGCCAGAAAGAGACGAATTTAATTTGGTAAATGAAGAGGAAGTTGTTCCTTTAACTTTGGCAGATTTTAAGAAAAGTTGGATGGCGCATCACAATGCTCCAGCAATATTTATTTCGGCTACGCAAAAGGAAAATATAGAAGAATTTAAAGAACTTTTATATGAGAAAGTAAAGGCTATTCATATTAACCGTTTCCCATACGATAAGTTATTGTATTAAATAAAAAATAAGCTGCGAAATCTGCGGGAAACCGTTAAATCAATTGTTCGCTAATAAATAAATATTATGGAAAGTAAAAGACAACAGAAGTTTGCAGGATTATTACAGGAAGAGCTTGCTGCTATTTTTCAAAGAGAAGGATCATCCTACCTACCCAATACATTAGTTACGATTACAAAAGTTCGCGTATCTCCAGATTTAGCAGTTGCTAAAGTATATTTGAGTTTTTTAAATACCAACAATACAGAATTATCGTTGGCAACAGTAAATTCACATACTGGGGAAATTAGATATAAATTAGGGACTCGTATTCGCCACCAAGCTAGAGTTATTCCAACGCTTTCTTTCTTTGTGGATGACACCAATGAATATGTAGAACACATGGATAAAATTTTCGATAAAATTGCAAAAGAACGTCCAGCAACAGACGAGGAACCAACAGATGAATAAATATATCCGTGAACCCGGAAATTTTATTACGCATGTTATTCCTGCGCTTTTAGCATTCGAGGGTTTATATTTATTACTTCAAAAATCTACTTCAATATTCCATTACGCTTCGGCTTATATTTATGGTATTGGCATTATTATTTTGTTTAGTGTTAGTGCACTCTATCATAGTATTCCCAGAACAGAATATAGTTTAAGACTTTGGCAAAAGCTAGATCACTGCTGCATTTATATTATGATAGCTGGGTCTTTTACGCCAACTGTTTTAATTATTTTTGATGGATGGTTGCGTTGGTTAGTCTTCGGATTAATATGGACCATCGCTTTAATAGGTTGCTTATTAAAAATCTTTAATCGGTTAAAAAATCAATATCTCTCTACTGGTTTGTACATTGCAATGGGATGTATAGTTATACCCTTTTTACAACAAATATTACAAGTATTACCTTTCGCAGCTATTATGTGGCTTATTTTGGGAGGTGTGTTTTATATAGGAGGCACTTATTTTTATGCAAAAGATAAACAAATGCACAAGCACTTTCACAGTCATGAACTATGGCATGTATTTGTAAATTTTGGGGCTTTGTCTCATTTTATTTATAACTATGTTTACGTTTTTAATGTATTGTAAAAGGGATTTAATTCTATATATTCATATCCGATTGCTGTAGCATTAAAACTGTTAATTTTTCAAAATGAAATCATTACAAAAACTGCAAGAATTCTTAAATAATCCAGCTCACAAAATTTATAAAATTGTAGATTTTGATGCCGAAAAAGACAGTTTACTACCATTCGATTTTACAGCAAATAATACTGAACTTACAACAGAAATTTTAGCCGAAACTACTACTTTCTCCAGTTGGGTAGATGAAAAATTAGCTTTAAATTCTGCCAGATATGGAATTGGAGGATACAATGAACACCGTACTATTTATAGCAGAAGTACACATTTTGATAGTGATGAAGAACCGAGAAGATTACATCTAGGAATCGATATTTGGGGTAAAGCAGAAACACCAATTTATAATTTTTACGATGCAACAGTTCATAGCTTTAAATTCAATGACAATTTTGGTGATTATGGAGCAACAATTATTCTTCAATATCAATTAGAAGATTTAACAGTATATGCGTTATACGGACATTTAAGCTTAGCTTCCTTATCAGGATTAGAAGTTGGACAGTTTATCCCAGCAGGAGAGAAATTTGCAACATTTGGTATAGCTGCAGAAAATGGATATTGGCCACCACACTTACATTTTCAATTGATGTTTGATATGCAAGGTAAAAATGGCGATTATCCTGGTGTTTGTCAATTTTCAAAAAAAGAGAATTACTTAGAAAATTGTCCAGATCCAAGTTTAATTTTGAAATATACCTTTTTATCGGCTACGCCAAAAACTTACTAAACACATAAAAAATGCGTATTCTTCTACGTTCTTTTGCTTTTTTAGATTTCATCGCTTTATTTCTAATGGGCATGCAATTGTGGGTTATTTTGCATCATTTTAATGAAACAGCAAAATTGTCTGAAAAAATATCTTCCGTTTTAATGTTTCCCATGTTTTTATTATTAGCTGCTGGGGTTGTTGGTTTGTGGTTTTTTAAAAAAATGGGGTTTATAATTTATTATGTCCAATTTCCTTTTAGATTATATTTATGGGTTTTTACAATAGGTTTTATTGCATTATTACCAGAAGCATTTAGTCGTTTTGAAGATTATTGGTTTAATCTTACATTGAAAATTTGTATTGTAGCAGAGTTTATAAGGCTTTATTTAACTATTAAAATGCAGTTGAATTTGAAGCGTTTACAATAATATTTATCGCTTTTGGAATAAGTTTAGCTTCAATGGTATTAAGCTTTCCTTTGTACTCTCCATCTACCTGAAAATGAACCTTATGTTTGGTTGTTATCTTTAAGTTTGAAGTTTGAAAACTTTCTATTTTTTTGGGATTCCAGGGTAGTTTAGTAGCCCATATTTTAAGGATTTCCATCACCGCATAATCTTTAACAATAATTACTTCAAATAACTCGTCATTTAACTTCCCATCGGGATTAATTTCAAAACCTGTTCCATATTGTTTAGCATTGGCAACAACAACCATTGCTGCTTTTTGCTTAATTAATTTATCGCCAATCTTAAATTGTACGTCCATTTTTCTGTGATACCAGAATGCGTGCCAAGTAGCTTTTGCATATGTCCACATGCCTCGTGTGGGCAATTCATCAAACTTTTTAACGATATAAGCATTAAAACCAATGTCTGCTAAATGGATGCACAATTCATTGTTAATTAAAACAGCGTGGATTTGTTTTGGCTTACCATTCATTGCTAATGTTAAAGCGCCATTTAATTCTTCTGGAATACCTAACTCTTTTGCCATTCCATTTGCAGAACCAGCTGGAATAATTCCTATAGGTGTTTTGGTGCCCAATAAACATTCGGCAACTAACTTAAGGGTTCCATCGCCACCAACGGCAATTACCCTATCTGCTTTTGCCTTTTCTATTGCCAATTTTACGTTTGCTAAATCGCAATTTTTAGGGAGCAAATATATTTCAAACGCAACTTTCTTAGTACTGAAAAAAGTTTTTATTTCTTGCTCATAATTTATTTGGTTGCTACCTGAGCTAGGGTTAACTATAAATAGTAATTTTAATTTTTTTGTGTTCACTAGCTTTTTTATTTTTCATTACAAACAAGTTAACCTTAACTCTGTTTTAAATATAATGAATAATGCTAGCGTAAAAATTTATCACGGATACGGACATACACACAATTTGGTTGTTTATGGACATGTTTATAAATTTAAAGCCAAAACAGCACAAAATTTTAGCAACAATCTATTTGTAAATATTCTTTATCTTTTTAAACTATTTGTAGTTAAGCCTTTCCCGTTTACAAAGGTTAAATTAAATTTTTACGGACAAATTATTGAGCAAAAGACAGAATTTGATGGGTTTTTTAAGTTCGAGTGGAAAGCAGAAAATGAGGTTGAAGCTGGCTGGCATAGTGTAAAAGTGTATGCTTTTAATGAAAAAGATGAAGTTGTTGCCGAAGCTAATGGAAAAATATATGTTCCACATATTACACAATATGCATTCATTTCTGATATTGATGATACGATTATGGTATCTCATTCAGCAAAGATTTATAAAAGATTGCGCCAACTATTTATCAAAAATCCAAGGACTAGAAAAACATTTGCTGGTGTTCAAAAACACTATCAACTACTAGCCAATGCCCATACAAATGCGACACAGCCAAATCCATTTTTTTATGTATCGAGCAGCGAATGGAATTTATATGATTATCTAGTAGAACACTTTAGATTTAATAAATTACCTGAAGGTGCTTTTTTGTTAAATCAGTTAAAACGTTGGAAAAATTTATTTAAAACTGGCAAAACTGGCCATGAAGGAAAACTGTTAAGGGTGATGCGCATTATTGATGCGTTTCCGAAGCAAAAATTTGTGTTTTTTGGAGATAATTCACAAATGGATCCAGAAATTTACCAGAAAATCACGGAGAAATATCCAAAAAATGTTGTGGCTGTATACATTAGAAATGTTAGACCATCTAAACAATTGGATACTGAGTATTTACTAAAGAAGATAGAGTTGCAGCACATCAAAACATGTTTATTTTCGCAAAGCGAAGAAGCGATAACGCACTCAAAAAAAATTGGATTAATTGATTAAATTTACCCTTATGAAGAAACTTATTTTAGGATTTGCAATGATGTTAATGATGCAAGCCTGTTCAGAAAAAATCGGAATTCAGTCCATTGTAAATACTAAATGGGTTTTAACAGAGTGGCCTAATCAAATTATGCCTAATACTGAAAAAAAGGCATTATTAAATTTTGGTACAGATGATAGCGTTAGTGGTAAATCTTTTTGTAATGGTTTTGGCGGTAAAGCAACTATAAGTGGCAGAACTATAAAGTTTAGCGAGTTAATGGGAACTATGATGTTTTGTGAAGACGTTGGTCAGGCTGAAAGTAAATATACCGAAGGACTAAGAAGCGCCAACTCATTTAAAGTTGTTGGAAATAAATTGCAATTGCTAAATGGTGATAAATTGTTAATGGTTTTTAGCAAGGCTGAATAAAAATCGGGTTAAATTTTATTTAATTAACTAATAGATTTTCCAAAAGGAGAGAAGGCTAGATTCATTAATTTAAAATGCTGTAGCCCGAAAGGAATACCTACAATGGTAATGCAAAATAATAAGCCAAAAAGTAGGTGAGTTAAAACAATCCAAAATCCCCCGAAAATTAACCAAATGATATTCATGATGGTTGATAGACAACCTATATTAGAGGATGTATCAGTAATTTTAACGCCAAATGGTGCTAAACCTACTATAGCAAATTTAAAGCATTGAATACCGAATGGAATGCCTACAATTGTTAAACAAAGCACTATTCCGCCAAAAATATATTGAAAGAATATAAAAATTCCGCCGAAAACAATCCAAATAATATTGCCAATAAAACTCATAGTTTTAAGACATGTTACTAAATCATTTGTTACAATTTAGTAACATTGCAATATGGTTTTTAGATTGCTAGATCATCAAATTATTTTTCCTGATACTGCATTAGCTGAGGCGGATGGTTTACTGGCAATTGGCGGCGACTTAAGTGTAGATCGACTAATATTAGCTTATCAAAGTGGAATTTTCCCTTGGTTTAGCGAAGGCGATCCAATTTTATGGTATGCGCCACATGAGCGATGTGTAATTTTTCCTCAAAAAATTAAGGTCAGTAAAAGCATGAAGAAGGTTTTAAATTCTTCTGTTTTTATAGTCACAACAAATTTAGCATTTGACAAAGTTATTATGAATTGTGCTAACACTGCAAGGAAAGATCAAGATGGCACTTGGATAACGAATGACATGCAGCAAGCCTACATTAATTTACATCAGAAAGGTTTTGCGCATAGTGTTGAAGTTTGGCAAAATGAGAAGTTAGTTGGCGGATTGTATGGCCTTAAAATTGGTAAGGTTTTTTGTGGAGAAAGCATGTTTAGTTTAGTAAGCAATGCTTCAAAAATGGCATTGATATATTTATGTCAAACCAACCAATACGATTTAATAGATTGTCAATTGCCAAACGATCATTTGATGAGTTTAGGCGCAGAAATGATCAGTAGGAAAAATTATTTAAGAATATTAAAGACTAGTTAGTTGCTAGTTTTCTGTCTTTCGGACTTCCTGACTTTCGGACTTCCAATTCCAATAGGTTTAATTCAACAACTCCCTAATGTCATCCTTGCTTAGCGATTTAAAGAAACTTTCTTCGGTAGTGATGAGCGAATTTGCTAAAGATTTTTTGCGCCTTTGTAAGGCTAAAATTTTCTCTTCGACAGTATCTTTAGAGATAAATTTATAGATAAATACCTTTTTATCTTGACCAATTCTATGGGTTCTATCGATCGCTTGTTGCTCAACTGCTGGGTTCCACCAAGGATCCAAAATAAACACATAATCTGCTTGTGTTAAGTTTAAACCAACCCCACCTGCTTTAATAGAAATTAAAAAGACTTTTAAAGTATCGTTTTCTTGGAATTCAGCTACAATTTCTCCTCTGTTTTTTGTGCCACCATCTAAATAAGCAAAAGGAATACCTTGTTGTTCAAAACTTGCTTTAAAAATACTCAAGTGTTTTACAAATTGAGAGAAAATCAAAACTTTATGTCCGCCTTTTAAAACATTATCTAAAGTATGCATCACGTTTTCGAACTTTCCAGAGTCTGAAGTATATTCTTCATCAATCATTACTGGGTGATTTGCCAACTGTCTCAAAGCAGTTAAACCTTGTAAAAGTTGAACCTGTTTTTTAGCATAAGTTCCGTCATCCATGCTGCTTAATAAATCGTTTCTATAAGCCGATTTTGTTTTTTCGTAAGCTGCGGCCTGATCTTCACTCATATCGCAATAATAAATTTGCTCAGTTTTTGGAGGTAATTCTGATGCCACTTGTTCTTTTGTTCTACGTAAAACAAAGGGTTTAATAATGGCCTGTAGTTTTTTGGCTTTTTCTTCGTCTTTACGCTTCTCTATCGCTTGCACATATTCATCATTAAAAAAAGCTTGTGTGCCTAATAAACCTGGGTTTAAGAAAGTTAATTGAGTCCATAAATCGCCCACTGAATTTTCTATAGGTGTACCACTTAAAACTAATTTATGACGAGATTTAAGCATCCTAACGGCTTTAAAAGACTTAGAAGATGGATTTTTAATGTTTTGACTTTCGTCTAATATGATGTAATTGAAATAGAACTTACTAATGAGTTCAGAATCTACACGTGTAATACCATAAGTTGTGATCACTAAATCGTATTTATCAAAAAGTGCAATGTCTTTGTTTCTAAAAGTGCCCGTATGTGCATGTATTTTGAGCTTCGGTGTAAATTTCTTTGCCTCATTTAACCAATTGTAAATTAAAGAAGTTGGCATAATAATGAGCGAGGTGCTATGCGTTTGCTTTAACTCATCTTCTTCCTTTATTTGTTGTAACATGGCCAAGGTTTGTATGGTTTTACCTAAACCCATATCATCTGCCAAACAACCACCAAAATTGTACTCACGTAAAAAACTAAACCAATTGTAACCAGCTTTTTGGTAATGGCGCAAATCTCCTTTAAAATGAACAGGCATTGCAGTATCAGCAATATTTTCGAAATCGTTTAAGCGTTGTAGTTTCCTATCTAATGTTACATTGGCTAAACTATCCTCAGCCAAATCGTTAATTAGACCAATGTGATGTTTTTTGAGCTTTAAATTTTTTCCGCTATCAGCTAAACTAAAGATGCTACTGTATTGTGTAAACCATTTTTCTGGGATTACTGCAATATCGCCATCTGGCAAAATAAATTCTCTCCTTTTATGGAGAATGTGTTGTTTTAAGGAAATAAAAGGAATTGGATGGATTCCAAAATAAACGATAGCATTAATATCAAACCAGTCATTATCTTCTTTAATTTCGAAATCAATTTTATTGGCACCAAATACAAAACGCTTGCTTGTACTTGCTTGTTCAATTTCAAATCCTTCAGTTTGCAATGTTTCTATATGCTCATTTACCCAATTGATAATGGCGTAAGATGGGTTATCATTTTCGTTTAAATTAGGTAGTTCTAAATGATGAAAAATTGCACTAATTTTCTTTAATCCTAAGCCTAATAAAAAAGAAAATTGCTGTTTTTCCCAATCGCTATTTCTTTTGATGCGGGTAAATGTATAATTTTCTTCATCTTTAGTTAAGCGGACGCTAACTTTATTTTCGTTACCCATGGCAAAAACATTTTGCCCGTATTTAAAATAAAGTTGAATTTGAGAAACACCACCATCAACATAAATTACTTTGATAACTGGCGTTGCTTCATGCTTCTCTGTTTTAATATCAAATCCCTCTGCATATACATGGTGTTTTTCTATTAAAGGCGCTACAAATTTTTCGAAATAGGTTTCTTCTTTGGCTCTCGGTATTGAGATGTAGCGTTTATTTAAAAACGGGATAAACTTTTTTCCTTCAACATTTTGGTCAAAGAAATAAAGTACATCGTTTAGTAATAACCAAGCAGGTTGATTACAAATTACCTGTGCATCTTTAAACATAAAATCAATGCGTAAGCCTTGATATTTAATGGTAGGGAAGTAACGAGTTTCAATTTCATTTCTTCTAAAATGGAACAGTACTGTTGCAGGCTCTGTTGCTAAATCAATTTTTCGTTCTGCAGGCCAGCCATCACTATCCATTAAGTATAAGGACTCTTTATCTTTGATGAGTTCTAAAACTTCCGCTAATTTTTTCTCAATTTTTGGTCTAACACTATCATAAAATTTTTCATCGTAAAATTTGCTAAAAAACTCCAATGGTCTAATTGCTTTTTTATGATACTTTTTTATGACATTATCTTGCTCAGTTTCATCTAATATTTTAATGATTTTAAAATCAAGTTCTGTTAAGTGTTTAGCAAATTCTTTTGCCGTATGTGTAAATAAACGTTGGTAGGTTAAAGAAAAATCACCCTGGGGGTTTAGTTGTACAATATGTGGCTCAATTAAATAACCCAAATACTCATGCTTACATAAGGAATACACAATTTTGCAAGGAATAGAGCTATTTACACGTAACATTGATTAAGGGCTAAAAGAAAGAAAAGCTAAGCATCTAAAAATTTATAAACTTACAGTAAATTGTTGTTTTAATCAAACAGAAAGATTTTTTAAAGAAAAAAATCTCATTTGCCCATTATTTCACTAAAAATTTGCCTGTGTTTTTTATTTACTAATGAAATCGATCATTATTGAATAAATTTTCTATGCCCGTTCGTCGAAAAATTACAGCGTTTCGTCTAGTGTTACTTGCTCATGGTCTAATACAGCAGAATTGAATGCAACCTTTTCTGTGTGATGTAGTCTTAATTACGAAACCTGCCAGCAAGGAGCTTACAGGAAAACAAAATAAATAACAGACAAACAAACATTTAAAATATTTAAATCATGAAATTTTCTATCAAAAATTTATTCGCAACAGCATTAACATTAGTAGTATTAACAGGTTCTGCATTTGCCTCTACAACAAACCCATCAAATAACGTAACAGTATTAACTCAAGTAAAAAACATCAACAAAATTGTTGTAAGTGGTAACGTTGAAGTTCTTTTAATACAAGCGCCAGTAGAAAGTGTAAAAGTATACGATAGCTATTATGCTAAAAATGCATTGGTACAACAACAAAATGGTGAGTTACGCATTAGCTCTTTCGAAAAACAAACTTTAACGGTAGCAGTTTATGTGCGTGAACTTTCTACAATCGAATTAGGAGATAATTCAACTGTTAAAACTTATGGTAAAGTTAATTTCTTAAGCTTAGATGTGATTTTAAAAGGTTCGGCTAAAGCAGATATTAATGCAAACACATTCAACTTAACTACAACTGTAAAAGACAATGCAAATTTAGAGCTTAGCGGTTCTACGACTGATCACTACGCGTCTTTAAGTTCTAATGCTAAAATGAACATGGATCAATTTAAAGCAGACAATACAAGTGTAAATTCAATCGCTCCAGTTTATGCTAAAGTAAATAGCGTTAAAACACAAACTTTAGCAAACGTAGCTGCGCAGTTGGAGAAATAAGAACTTCACATTTTTTGAGGTCTTTTAACAAGAATTAATACTCAATCATATAGCTAAAAAAAGCGTGCCAACTTTATGTCGGCACGCTTTTTTTATCATTTCATTTTATGAGTTATAAATCAAACTTGATGCCTTGGGCTAAAGGCAAAGTATTCGCATAATTAATGGTATTGGTTTGTCTGCGCATATATGCTTTCCAGGCATCAGAGCCACTTTCTCTACCGCCGCCTGTTTCTTTTTCACCACCAAAAGCACCACCTATTTCTGCTCCAGATGTACCAATGTTAACGTTGGCAATTCCACAATCAGAACCTTGTACAGATAAGAAATGCTCAGCTTCTCTTAAATTTAAAGTCATAATTGCTGATGATAAACCTTGCGGAACACCATTTTGTAAAGCAATAGCTTCATCTAATGTAGTATATTTGATTAAATATAAAATTGGTGCAAAAGTTTCATGTTGTACAATTTGATAATCGTTTTTAACTTCTGCAATGCATGGTTTAACATAACATCCAGAAGAATATTGATCGCCAGTTAAAACTCCACCTTCAACAACAAACTTCCCGCCTTCTGCTTTACATTTCTCAATAGAGTCTAAATAGCTAGCAACTGCATCTGTATCAATTAGTGGCCCAACATGATTGTGCTGATCTAATGGATCCCCGATACGCAATTGACCGTAAGCTTTAACCAATTTTGCTACAAAGCTATCGTATACACTTTCGTGAATAATTAAACGACGAGTTGATGTACAACGTTGTCCGGCTGTACCTACAGCGCCAAAAACAGCACCAATAATAGACATGTCTAAATCAGCGTCTTTAGAAATGATGATGGCATTGTTTCCACCTAATTCTAATAAACTTCTACCTAAACGAGCACCCACGGCAGCACCAACGGCTTTACCCATTCTGGTACTTCCTGTTGCCGAAACTAAAGGTATTCTAGTATCGTTGCTTAACAATTCACCAATTGCTCTATCGCCAATTATTAAATTACAAACACCTTCAGGTACATTGTTAGCAACTAAAACTTTTGCAATAATATGTTGACAAGCAATTGCTGTAATCGGTGTTTTTTCTGATGGTTTCCAAATACAAACATTACCACAAACCCATGCTAAAGCAGTATTCCATGCCCAAACTGCAACAGGAAAATTGAATGCAGAAATAATTCCTACAACTCCAAGAGCATGCCATTGTTCATACATTCGGTGACTTGGTCTTTCGCTATGCATGGTTAATCCGTACAATTGACGAGATAAACCAACTGCAAAATCGCAGATATCTATCATTTCTTGTACCTCGCCAAAACCTTCTTGCAAACTTTTACCCATTTCATAAGAAACCAATGTACCTAAGGCTTCTTTATTAGCTCTTAAAGCATCGCCAAACTGACGAACCATTTCTCCGCGTTTTGGAGCAGGAACATTGCGCCACTCTAAAAATGCTTTTTGTGCAGTCTCTACAACAACGTCATAATCGTTTGCTGATGCAACTTTTACAGCTGCTATTTTTAGTCCATCTACTGGAGATTGACTTTCGATAGTTTTTTCGCTAGCCGTTTTGCCCCAGTTATTACCAGTACTATAGGCTTGATTGATATCCTCAATCCCAAGTTGCGCTAAAACAGCTTTGATATTTGTTTTCATATTAAATTTGGTAAAATTGTCGTTGTTACAAAACAACAAAAAATAAAGGAGGAATTAAACGTAATTGTTAGATTTTGCCTTTAATATCATATTGATGACAATTTAAAAACGAAATAAAATATTTACGCTTAATTGCAATTATCTTTTCTTCTAGTGTCTATAATATAAATGATTTTCCAACCATCATCACCTTTAAAAAGCTGAAAAGAATTTACCCCACAATGGCTAAATTTATCGCCAATATAGAACTTGTAATCTGTCCATACACTCGCTAAATTAGCATCGATTAATATTTTTGTAAATTGAATTCTTTCGTCATATTTTTCGGGATGGGGTGCACCAATGCTTTTGATAAAATTATTTACACTTTCTGTACGAACAACAGCTTTTCCA
>JAIELS010000049.1 GCA_019752795.1 Sphingobacteriaceae bacterium | reverse complement strand
CCGCCCAAAGCCAATTCCGAAATCATTACCAAAGCATTTTCCCCCCCCCCCCCCCCCCCGTCAATTTGTTGCACATAGCCCGAAAATTCTTGTCCTAAAGTCAAAGGCGTAGCATCCATAAAGTGTGTGCGACCAGTTTTAACAATACCATTCCAGCTTGCTGCTTTTTTAGCCAGCGTATTTCTTAATTTCTCTAATCCTGGAATAGTAATTTCTACTGCTTGTTTATATGCCGCAATGTGCATAGCAGTTGGATAAGTATCGTTACTAGATTGAGATTTATTTACGTCATCATTTGGATGCAAAACTTTTTGATCATCGGCTAAACTACCGCCATTTATTACATGAGCTCGATTGGCAATTACTTCGTTTGCATTCATGTTACTCTGGGTACCAGAACCTGTTTGCCAAATTACCAATGGAAACTCGGCATCTAATTTACCAGCAATTACTTCATCACAAGCTTTAGCAATTAATGTAGCTTTTTCCTGAGCCAAAACACCTAGCTCCGTATTAGCCAAAGCTGCAGCCTTTTTTAAATAGCCAAATGCATGGATAATTTCTTTTGGCATACTTGCCTCTGGTCCTATTTTAAAGTTGTTGCGAGAGCGTTCTGTTTGTGCACCCCAGTATTTATCGGCAGGCACTTGAACCTCGCCCATGGTATCGTGTTCTATTCTGAAACTCATGATCTTTGCTTTTTTTTGTACAAATTTAACTTTTTTGCACCTTATCGGAAATTTATTTAGAAACGTTACAAAAATTGGAAAAACATTGGAACTGGTTCTTCGGAAAATCAGTCCCACTGTACGCTACAATCTTTTTGTGAATAGTTTGCAATCCTTTGTCACGCTTAGCTTGTCGAACCGTTCTTGCTTTCAACTATCTTTCGACAGGCTCAGGATGATACTTTGCAAAAAGTATTTTCGCTACCGTTGGGTTTAATTTACAGTGGAATTAATTATCGGTAAAACGAATACTGCGCCAAATAACACATCTACTATTTCAAACACTATCATTACTGCTTTATGGTTTTAATTTTGCTATTATTGTTACAAGTTTGATGAACATTAAACTAAACATGATGAAAAAAATAAGCTTCATATTCCTCAGCTTAATTATTACAGCAATTACCGTAAATGCTCAAAAAGGCATCAATTATAATCGCATATATGGTGCAGGGAACAAAATGCAAATGTGTGTTGACAGTTTAGCCAAAAACGTCTACGGTAAGGTATTTCCGAATTTACCTAATACAACCTTCAATTTCTTACCCGAAGTAAACAATGTGAGTATCCGGATTAATTTTAGAAAAAATATTAGTATAGAAAACTATAGGTACACCATTTTGGTGGATGACACACCAATTGTAATAAACAAGTCTATAGACTTAGCAAAACTAAAAGATACTCATGCCGGGGGGGATGAAGAACTATTCAGTTCTACAACTTTTGGTACATTCCATATAAAAGATAAAATCATTACCATATTAACTTATGACATCAAAAAGCCTCAGGATGTTTACAAAACTATTTTTTACGGGAAACCAATTCCAAGAGCAAAGATCCAATTCTTTTCTAAGCTTACTGGAGAAGAAGGAAATTATAGTTACAGCAACATTACCGACCTTAAAGGGATTACAAAGCTTACTTTTGGTAAACGTGACCTGGACCTAACCTTAATAAAATATGTGTCAGATATTGATTATCTCTACTCTACTTCAATAAAAGACAAGCAAACCGATAAAGTAATTTTCGAATCAACTACTTGGAAATACGGCGGATACATTGACGAATCATATCAACACTCACCTTACGTAAAATTCGACAAAAGCATTTTTAAAAAATCAGGAGATTATGAAATTATAATTCAACCATCCATTGAATGGACTAATAGCAATGATCGTGATTTCACACCAAAAGAAATAGAAAAATACATCACCAGACATACGCTTGTTATAACTTTAGATGAAGAAAGCTACACTAAAAAAGAATTTTTAATCTATTCGCTTATCGTAGCATTTTTTATCGGATTAGCTTTCCTCATCACCCTTTATTTCATGAGAAAAAGAAATAAGAAAAAGCTGGCTGAAAATGAGCAACAAAAAAACATTGCGAAACTCCAACTTAATTCCATTCGTTCTCAATTAAATCCTCATTTTATGTTTAATGCACTCTCTGGCATTCAAAATTTGATGAACAAAAACGAAATAGACAATGCCAATAAATACCTTTCTAAATTTGCTCGGTTAACGCGTAACGTACTTGATGATAAAGAACTCATTAGCTTATCACAAGAAAAAAATTTATTAGACGATTATCTACAAATGGAGCAATTGCGCTTCGGCTTTAAGTACGAGATTAACTGTTCTGAAAACCTAGATTTAGCCAACATAGAAATACCAAGTATGCTGCTACAACCCTTTGTAGAAAATGCGGTTAAACACGGCATATCGCAAAAAGCTATAGATGGTAAAATTATAATCACATTTAGTAGGCAAGCAAATGATTTGGACTTAACGGTTACAGATAATGGAAATGGATTTGACACCGAAAAAAAGAACAAAGGTTTGGGCATCCCATTAAGTGAGAATAGAATAGAGCTCTTAAACAGTATTTATAAAGAAAATCGCTTTTCTTTAGCTATACAATCAACCACTAACGGAACTAAAATAAGCTTAACATTAACCGATTGGCTATAAGATGATGAAGGCAATTTTAATAGATGACGAAATTTCCAACTTAGAAAACCTACGAACTTTGCTAGAAAAACATTGTCCGCAGGTAACAATAATGGCAACAGCGCAAAATGTAAATGATGCGGTTAATGCTATTGAAAAATATTTGCCGCATTTAGTTTTTCTAGATATTCAAATGGGCGAGCAAACAGGTTTTGATGTACTAAAACTCCTTCCAAAGCGTAATTTCGAAGTTATTTTTGTTACCGCTTATGACCAATACGGTATACAAGCTGTAAAATTTGCTGCCTTAGATTATCTTTTAAAACCCATTGATATTGATGAATTGCTAAATGCGGTAAATAAAGCCGAACAAAAATTGGCAACACAAATACAGAATGTGCAACTCGATTTTTTACTGCAACAAATCAAAAAGCCAGAAACAACCGTTAGCAAAATTGCCCTACCAATGCAAAGCGAAATAAGATATGTTGCTTTATCAGACATTATACGTTGTGAAGCAGATAATAGTTATACCTTTTTCTTTTTAGCAAATGGCGAGAAAATATTGGTTTCTAAATCGCTTAAAGAATATGCAGATTTACTAACGCCCAATGGATTTTTAAGAACGCACCAAAGCCATTTAGTAAATCCAAAATATGTAAAAAGCTGGTTAAAAGAAGATGGTGGAATACTACTCTTAACAACTGGCGAAAAAATACCTGTCTCTAAACCTAACAAAGAAACAGTTAAACAAACATTGCAACGGCTTTAGATTTTAAAATTTATTTTTAGAAACAAGTAAAAATTTCTGTTCATTTGTGACTTTTATTCTGCAAAAAAAGTAATGTTTAAAACTCTTTGTAGTTAAAAAGGCAATTATTGTTATTTTGCGAGCTTTTAAATCCCTATTGTCTAAACATGAAGTTTCGTTTTTTAATATTTACCTGTTCCATATTCCTAATCTCTTTATATTCTTGTACCAGTAAAGAAGAAAAAGCAAAAAAAATAGAAGCCGATAAAAAAGTAAGAACAAAAGAAGACGATAAAGCAGATAGCTTATTGATTGCATACGATCCAAAAAAAGGTGATCAATGGATTGCAAATTTTGTACAGAATTTACATAAAAAATCTGGCTTTAACGGCAATATGTTAGTAGCTAGAAAAGGCAAAATCTTGTACGAAAAAGCAATTGGCTGGGCAGATTATTTACATCGCGATAGCTTAAAAATAACTTCAGAGTTTGAACTGGCATCAATTACTAAAACTTTTACTGGTGTTGCTATAATGCAATTGGTAGAGACTGGTAAACTAAAATTAACTGATGATGTTAAAAAATTCTATCCAAATTTTCCTTATGATGGAATTACTATAGAATTACTTCTATCCCACAGAAGTGGAATGATGAACTATGTTTATTTTATCGATGATATTTGGCGCAAAGAGAAAAGAAACATGAAAAAAGGAGTTTCTAACCAAGAAGTAATGGAAGTAATTGCAAGTAAAAAACCAAATCCATACACTAAGCCAAATCGTTTATTTCATTATAACAATTCTAATTTTATGGTTTTGGGAGCCATTATAGAGAAAGTAACTGGACAACGTTATTCTCAATATATGATGGAGCATGTTTTCAAACCAGCGGGATTGAAAAACACCCACGTTTACTCTACCTCAGAATACGAAAAAATACCTGTTGATGTTGTTGGGCATGACCGCAATAATTTTAAATATTCTGTTGCACAAAACTTTTTAGATGGGCCTGTTGGCGATAAAGGTATTTACAGCACCTTACACGACTTGGTCTTATTCGATAAATACTTGAAAAATGGACGTCTATTAAGCAAAAAAAGTTTAGATTCTGCTTACGTTGGTCGCAACAAACCTGTTAATGGTCACTTTAACTATGGTTATGGCTGGCGAATGTTTGATGGTAAAGGAATGGATAAAGTAGTTTACCACACAGGTTGGTGGCATGGCTTCCGCCATATCTATATTCGTGATTTGGATAAAGATATTGTGGTCATTTTTTTAGGCAACTTAACAAATGGTAGTTTAATGCATTTAGATGATTTATTTAAATATTTAAAAATGCCAATTATTCGTAAAGGAGCTTATTCAGGTTCTGGTAGTTTACCAGGTAGCGACGAGGATTAACCCCAACCCCCTAAAGGGGCTTTGAGTTTAAAATTCTCTTTTTATAAAAAAATAAATGATAATTATTTCTGCGAGCAATAGCCCCTTTAGGGGTTGGGGGTTAAGAAATTTTATCAAGAGCAATGGCTCTGCTTCTTTTTTGGAGATAGTTTTTAAGTAAAATATTTTCTGGCAGTTCTACCATTGGATCTTTTTCAAAAATGTCAATTACTGTATTTCTAGCTTCTTGTAAGATAATTTGATCTTTAGCCAAATTTGCCATTTTCAACTCTAAAACTCCGCTTTGTTGCGTGCCCGTAATATCTCCAGGACCTCGTAATTGCAAATCTATTTCAGAAATTTCAAATCCGTTATTGGTTTTTACCATCGTTTCCAAACGAGTTTTAGAATTTGCACTTAACTTATTGCCCGACATTAAAATGCAAAAAGATTGTTCAGCTCCGCGACCAACTCTTCCACGCAATTGGTGTAATTGAGAAAGTCCAAAACGTTCTGCATTTTCTATAATCATTACCGATGCATTGGGCACATTTACGCCAACTTCAATTACAGTTGTAGCTACCATAATCTGAGATTTACCTTCAATAAACCTATTCATCTCGTATTGTTTATCCACATTCTTCAGTTGTCCATGTACAATACTAATTTGGTAATCTGGTAATGGAAATTGATATCTGATCTGCTCAATTCCTGCTTCAAGATTTAAAAGATCTAGCTTTTCACTTTCCTTAATCAGAGGATAAACAATATAAACTTGTCTCCCTTTAGCAATTTCTTGCTTCATAAAACCAAACATACGTAATCGCTGTCCCTCATAAAGATGTTTAGTTTCAATCGGCTTTCTTCCAACAGGTAATTCATCAATTACAGAAACATCCAAATCTCCATATAAAGTCATAGCCAAAGTACGTGGAATAGGAGTTGCCGTCATAACCAATATATGAGGCGGAATATTATTCTTACGCCAAAGTTTAGCTCTTTGTTCTACACCAAAACGATGTTGCTCATCAATTACCACTAAGCCTAAATTTTTAAACTTAACCTTATCCTCAATCAGCGCATGTGTGCCAACTAGGATATCAATCTCGCCAGCTTCTAATTCTTGATGCAGAATTACTCTTTGTTTTTTAGTCGTGTTTCCTGTTAAGATGGCCACTTTAATCAACTCTCCTTTTAATAAATCTACTAAAGACTGATAATGTTGACGAGCCAAGATCTCTGTTGGCGCCATCATACAAGCTTGATAACCGTTGTCATTTGCCAATAGCATACTTATTAAAGCAACCACCGTTTTCCCGCTACCAACATCACCTTGTATTAGCCTATTCATCTGGCTACCTTTTTGGGTGTCTAGCCTAATTTCTTTAATAACTCGCTTCTGCGCATTTGTTAAATCAAAAGGCAGCATAGTGTTGTAAAAAGTATTTACTCGTTCTCCAACCGTATTAAAAAGTGCTCCTTTAAACTTTAAACTTCGCAATTGTTTATTGTGCAAAAGTTGTAGTTGAATAAAGAAGAGTTCTTCAAATTTTAGCCTTCTTTCTGCATGCTGCAATTGATTAGCATTAGCTGGAAAATGAATATGAATTAAAGCTTCTTTTCTACTTATTAACTTGTATTTTTTTAAGATATATTGAGGTAGGGTTTCCCGTACTTCATTAATGTGTAATTCAATAATATGATGAATTAACCTTTGGATTCCTTTACTATCCAAAAAGCTTTTCTTCATCTTTTCGCTGGTATGATAAATCGGATGAAGCGTAAGGTTTCCGGTAATTCCAGTTTGTCTGGGATAAGGTTCTAAATCTGGATGAGATATACTAAAGCTATTGTTAAATAAATTAGGTTTACCAAAGGCGATATATAAACTTCCACGCATCAAGTTATCCTCAACCCATTTTAAACTTTGAAACCAAACCAACTCCATTGTTCCAGTATCATCAGTAAACTTTGCTATTATTCTCTTTTTATGCTTCTCTCCTATGATTTCTTTACTGGTAATTCTTCCAACAACTTGCACCAATGGTAAATCTTCATTAAGCTCATTTATTTTATAGAAACGAGTTCTGTCAATATATCTAAATGGATAATGATTTAAGAGTTGCTCGTAAGTAGAAATGCCCAACTCTTTTTGTAAAAGTTCGGCACGTTTAGGACCAACGCCCTTCAAATAAACCAGTGGTGTATCTAAATTTGAAGCAAACAAAATCTATTATTTTCTACTAAAAGTAAATATATCTTTTATCAAGTTCCAATTAAAAAGTAAAACGGCGAACAATAATAGCAAATATGCTAGCAGTTGATTTACACTTATATGTTCATTGAAGTATAGAACGGCCACTGCAAAAGCAATAATTGGATTTAGATAAATGATGATACCTAAGGTTGAAGACGGTATACCAATTAATGCATACAAACTTAAAAAAAGCGGAATAACCGTAAATACAATCGCAATTATCACAATGTGACCCCAAAACCAAACTCCAACAGGAAAAGATTCGTGATGGTATAGATAAAATGGAAGCATTAATACTACAGCTAAAGTAATTTGTAATGCCAATACATTTAACTTATCAAGATGTTGCATTTTACGCTGGATGATTAAGTAAAATGCATATAATGCTGCTATACCAACAGACCAAAGCACTTCTTTAAATGAGCCTGTTGCCAATAGCAAAATACTAATTAACGCAATGCCTAAAGAGATTAACTTAATTTTAGAAAGCTCTTCCTTTAAGATCAAAAAGCCACCAAAAGCAGTAATTAGCGGACAAACCATATAAGCAAAGGCTGCAGATTTTAAACTCACATTATTTACTGCATAGATAAAAGTATACCAGTTTAGGGTTAGCAATACTGTGGCGCCAACAATCTGCCAAACAATAATTTTTCTTTCTCTTTTAGTAACAGATTGAAAATATTTTAAATCTTCTCTTAGCTGCTTTTTTCTAAACAATAATATAGCAACCCATATTACAATTAATGATGCAAATATGCGGTAATACAAAATTTCCTGAGAGGGAAATGCAATTAAATTTCTAAGTGGAATAGAGAAAAAACCCCAAATTGCAACTGATAAAAAGGCAGCAAATAAATACTTCGATTTAGGATTCAATTAACTATGCTTTATATGCAGTAACAGAGATTTCTACATTTACACCTTTTGGCAATCCTTTAACTGCAACGGTTTCTCTCGCTGGGAATGCAGAATCAAAGTATGAACCATACGCTTCATTTACTTCTGCAAATAAAGCCATATCAGATAAAAATATTGTAGTTTTTACAATGTGAGCAAACTCATAATCAGCCTCTATTAAAACAGCTTTAATATTGCGCATTACTTGATGTGTTTCTTCTGTAATAGAAGATAAATTTATTTCTCCGTTTTCTGGATTAATTGCAACTTGTCCAGAAGCAAATAAAAATCCATTAGCAATTACCGCTTGACTATAGGGACCAATTGGTGCCGGCGCATTAGTTGTATTTATAACCTTTTTCATTACTGAATTCTATTGAAATTATTTATTTAAAATAAACCATTGTACAAGTTTCCATATTATTCCTACAACAAAAATTAAAATAGCTGTAGCATTAATAATATGCATTATTTTAATGTTGACACTAGTTGGCCTATTTGGGTCCTTTTTTCTAAAGAAGTACATATACAAATGTAGGTATAAAAAAAAAGAGTTCCGACCAATGGCCGGAACTCTTTTTATATTGAGTTAAGAAAGATTAGTTTCTTGTAGTCTCAACACGACGGTTTTGGATACGACCTTCTTCAGTATCGTTAGAAGCAATTGGATTAGCTTCGCCTAAACCTTTAGTAGTTACAGCACTAGCATTAACGCCAGAGTTCACTAAATATGTTTTTACAGAGTTAGCTCTGTCTTTAGATAATTTCATATTGTATGCAGCAGTACCTTCGCTAGAAGCATAACCTTTAGCAGTTACTTTACCACCGTTTTCACGCAATGTAGAAGATAATTTATCTAATACTGGATAAGCTTCAGTTTTTAAAACTGAACTATTAAATTCAAATTGAATTGGCTCCCAACCAGAAACCATTGGAGCAGCAGCTTCAACTACAACTGGAGCAGGAACTGGAAGTGGACATCCTGAACCATCAACTTTAGTACCAGCTGGAGTTCCAGGGCATTTGTCAAATTGGTCAGCAACACCGTCACCATCAGTATCTTTTTTCAAATTTTCAATAGATTTCTCTACGTTAGAAACACGATTTTTCAATGCCTCAACTTCTTGACGTAAAGAAGGATCTTTTAACTCATCATACATTAAAGCAAGTGGGTTAACCCAATCCAAGTTTGGTTTAGATTTAGAACCTAAAGAGAATTCTAAACCAGCAGAAGCATATGAGAATTTATCAAAGTTAGCAGTATTACCACCAGTTTGAACACCGTTTACGTTATAATCATCAACAAAGTTCATTGTATAAGCTAAGTTGAAAGAAACTTGATCAGAAACTTTAAATTTAACGCCAGCTCCAACAGGAATATAAGCTCCTTTGTAATAATCATCACCATTTAATGGTTTTTGAACATTTGAAGTACCGTTAGCTAAAGTAGTTGTTGGCTGATAAGCTAACAAACCATAACCTGCGCTTAATGTAAAATTAACCGAGTTTTCACGACGTAAAAAATCTACAGTAGCAACATTAATAACACCTCTTAAATCAGCAGCATACTGAAATTTAGTTTCAAAATCTTTAACACCATTTTGAATACCACCAGTTGCATCTTTATTAGATCCAGAAATTTTACCACGCATTACGTTAGCCTCTAAACCAAATGCATGACCTAATTGCTTGCGTAAAGAAACGCCATAACCTAAATTAACATCCCAGTTAGTATAGTCATTTCTGCCTCCTAATAAAACGATTGGAGTAGTTACACCTGCATTAACACCTAATGACCAGGTTCTGTATTGTGATCTTCCGCCAAATACTTTTGCAGAAGAAGAAGGAGCGGCAGCTTCCTGAGCGCTAGCAAGAGACGTTAATCCCATTACTGCTACTAGTGAGGCTACTAAACCCTTTTTTAAAGTAGAATAATTCATAATTTTCTTTTTTAAGGTTAAACAAATAACAATTGTATAATTTTTTGTAGTTACAAAATTAAACAATTTTTTATAATCTCAAAATACTATACAAACACTGTTCCAAACTTTAAAAGATTTGAAGTTTTTATTACATTTGAGAGAATCATATTCATAAATGTAATAAAAAATTATGAAATACAAGCAAATTGACAACTCATTATTCTGCATCAATAGAAAAAACTTAACAAGTTTACTGCAGAAGAATTCCATAGCTATATTCCAGTCAAACGACGAATTCCCTAGAAGTGGGGATCAAAATTTTCTTTTTAAGCAAAATCCAGATCTATTTTATCTTTCTGGCATAGACCAAGAACAATCAATTTTACTCCTATTCCCTAATTGTCCTAATCCATTATACAAAGAAGTCCTTTTTTTAAGACAGACAAACGATTACATTAAAGTTTGGGAAGGACACAAGTACACCAAAGAGCAAGCTAAGGCTGTGTCGGGTATAGAAAACATTTACTGGTTAGAAGATTTTGATAATATATTACACAGTATAATCCATTATGCAGATTATGTCTATTTAAATACAAATGAAAATGATCGCTATGCGCATTCCGTAACCTATAGAGACATTCGTTTTATTGAAACGCTACGTACAAAATATCCTTTGCATAAATTTGAGAGAGCTGCCCCATTAATGCGAGAATTACGTCCAATTAAATCTCCTATTGAAATAGAGCTTACTCAACACGCTTGCGACATTACAAAAGACGCATTTTTAAGAGTGCTAAAATTTGTTAAGCCAGGTGTAATGGAATATGAGGTTGAGGCTGAAATTATTCATGAATTTATAAAAAATAGAGCAACCGGACATGGTTATTCTCCAATAATAGCATCAGGAAATAACGCTAATATCTTGCATTATACAGATAATAACCAGCCTTGTAAAGATGGAGAACTCATCTTAATGGACTTTGGAGCAGAATATGCAAACTATAATGCAGATATGACTAGAACCATTCCTGTAAATGGAAAGTTCACAAAACGCCAAAAAGAAGTATACAATGCCGTTCTACATGTATTAAATGAATCTAAAAAATTGATGGTTGCTGGCACCATTTGGAATGCCTATCATGAAGAGGTTGGTGAAATTATGACCGAGCAACTAGTTAATCTAAAATTAATTTCTACAACCGACGTAAAAAACCAGAACCCAAAATATCCTGCCTATAAAAAGTATTTTATGCACGGTAACACGCATCATTTAGGTATAGATGTGCATGACCTTGCTGGAAGATATACTCCTTTTGCTGCTGGTAATATTCTAACTTGCGAACCAGGAATTTATATTCCAGAAGAAGGATTTGGGGTAAGATTAGAGAATGATATTCTTTTAACTAAAAATGGAAATATTGATTTAATGGCAAATATCCCGATTATTGCAGAAGAGATCGAATCGATTATGAATGCTTAATCCATTTCTCAATAAATCGGTAAACATTAAAATCTGGTGTTAATAAAGCTTCGTCAATCGCATTGCGAAGCTTTATTTTATCTATATCTAACATGCGCTGATGTTGGATAATTCGATAAGCTTTTTCTAAAATCAAAAGGTGTTTACGTTCGTTTACAGTCTTATTTGTTGCCAATAACCAATTGCATAGTTCAATTAGTCCATCTCCTTTATCTGCAACGGTTTTAAAAACAGGTATATCTTGATGTTGCCCCTGAACAAGCTTTTTCAAATTATTAGCAAAGATTTCAGCACCTTCTCTATCTGCTTTATTTACAACAAATCCTTGTGCTATTTCCATTAAACCAGACTTGATATTTTGTATCTCATCTCCAGATTCTGGAACTAAAACAACAATTGTTTTATCTGCCAAACCTGCTATTTCTACCTCAGATTGTCCAACGCCAACGGTCTCAACCAAAATCACATCAAAATTTGAAGATTTTAACACGTCTATCATTTCTAATGTTTTTGCGGATACGCCTCCTAAAGCTCCTCTAGTTGCAATAGACCTAATATATACGTCTGGATTATTAAATTGTTGAGCCATCCTAATTCTATCGCCCAATAAAGACCCAAAGTTAAACGGCGAGGTCGGGTCAACTGCCAGAATGGCTACTTTTTTACCTTCAGCGACGAAGTTTGACGTAATTGCATTAACCAAAGTACTTTTTCCAGCTCCCGGCGGACCAGTAATACCAATAACTGGTATGGTTAAATTGATATGAAGGTTTTTTAATAAATCGGAACTAGGCTTAAGATCATTTTCTACTAAAGTTAATGCTCTAGCCAAAATTTTAAAATCCCCTTTTTCAATTCCTTTTTGATATGGCAAATACGGCTTCATTAATCATCTCTTTTAACAAATAAACATAAATTTTGGCTAAAATTACAGCATTAAAGTATTATAATAATTACACATTAAGCCAATTAACTAAACAAACCGCAAAAAGATTAACTTTGTCTTCTTATATCATTTTATATGAAGACCTATTTTCGTTTACTCTCTTTTGCAAAACCAATTGAAAAATTTGCAATACCATATATTATAACTACACTTTTTGCAATTATTTTTAATACATTTCTTTTTACGCTGCTTGGTCCCATTATGAATACCATCTTTTTAGGTGATAGTCAAGATGAAATAACTAAAGTAGTTAAAACTTCATCTTTAAATCCGATGAAAATTTTTAGCCAATACGTAGACGAACTTATTGTGATGCATGATAAAGTATATGCATTGGAAGTAATCTGTATTGTTATTGTAATTACGGTTTTTCTAGCTAATTTTTTCCGTTACTTTTCTCAAAGATATATGGAAGATTTAAGAGTTCATACTTTATTAAACTTACGTAAAACCGTTTTTGATAACGTAATGAACCTACATGTTGGTTTTTTTAACAATGAACGTAAAGGCGATATTATTTCTAAGGTAGCTTCAGATGTACAGGTTGTACAATTTTCTGTTACCAATACTTTGCAAGTAGTTTTTAAGGAGCCCGTTCAGCTCATTTTCTTTATTGGCGTTCTTATTTCTATTTCAGTAAAGCTAACCTTATTCTCACTCCTAGTTATTCCAATTTCTGGATTTGTAATTAGTAAAATTGTTAAAAGATTAAAACAGCAATCTACCCAATCTCAACAGTCTTTTGCAAAAATGATTGGCTTTTTAGATGAAGCACTTGGAGGGATTAAAATCATTAAAGCTTTTAATGCAACTTTCAGGATAAAAGAAAAATTTAACGACGAAAATAAATTCTATTCAAACCTTAACCGTAAAATGGCTAGGCGACAACAATTGGCCTCTCCAGTTTCTCAAACTTTAGGTGTATTGGTTGTTGTTTTTATCCTATTATATGGCGGAGGTATGATTTTAACAGGAAAAGGAGATTTAGAAGCAGATGAATTTATAGTGTATTTGGCTACCTTTTCTCAAATAATGCAACCCATAAAAGCGCTTACAGATTCGTTTAGCGGTATACATAATGGCATTGCAGCTGGGGAACGTGTATTAGAATTAATAGACACTAAGCCAGATTTAATTAATAAACCTGATGCCAAAGTCTTAGATAAATTTGAAAAAGAGTTGCTATTTGAAAATGTGACTTTTAATTATGGCAATAAAGAAGTATTAAAGAATATTAATATCAGTATAAAGAAAGGAGCAACAGTTGCTTTGGTTGGCCCCTCTGGTGGCGGAAAAAGCACTTTAATGGATTTGATTCCTCGTTTTCACGATCCAAAATCAGGTAGCTTAAAAATTGATGGTCATGATTACAAAGATTTAACCGTAGAGAGCATAAGGGCCCAGATGGGAACCGTAAACCAAGAAAGCATTTTATTTAATGATAGCATCTTTAACAATATCGCCTTTGGTAAACCGGAAGCAACGGAAGCTGAAGTTATTGCCGCAGCAAAAATTGCCAATGCGCATGAATTTATATTAGGAACAGAAGATGGTTATCAATCTTTAGTGGGCGATAGAGGCAATAAGCTTTCTGGCGGTCAAAAACAAAGAATTTGTATCGCAAGAGCGGTATTAGGAAATCCGCCGATAATGCTATTAGACGAGGCCACATCAGCATTAGATACTGAATCTGAAAAGTTGGTACAGGATGCGTTAAACAATTTAATGCAAAACAGAACATCTATTATAATTGCTCACCGCTTAAGCACAATACAACATGCAGACCTAATTGTTGTAATCGATAAAGGAATGATTGTTGAAACAGGAAGTCATAACGAATTGATGTCACGAAATGGCGTTTATAAACGTTTAATAGAAATGCAAGCATTTAACGATTAAGAAGATGGAAATTCCACAGTATGCTTTATCAATTGATCACGAAAAACAAATTTTTGAATTCTCAATTTGTACCTTGGTTACTAGAAAAGAAGAGTATACAGAAATGCTTGCTTCTTTTAATAAAGCGGGTTTTACGCCTGAAATTTGTGAGTTTCTTTATCTAGATAATTCTATCGAAAACAAATTTGATGGATTTAAAGGGTTAAATTTATTCCTTAAACAAGCGAGAGGAAAATATATTATCATTTGCCATCAAGATATATTGATGGATAAAGACAATATTGATGACCTCCGAAAACAATTAATAACTTTAGAGAAAACTGATTCAAATTGGGCGATTTGTGGTAATGCCGGAGCGATGGGTCCAAATCATATTGTTTACCATATTTCCTATCCAACAGGAGAATTAATGAGTAAAGGGAAATTTCCTGTAAAGGTATCTTCACTTGATGAAAACTTTATTCTCGTTAAAAATAGTGCTTCTTTATCATTAGCTAAAAATTTAACCGGCTTTCATTTGTATGCTACAGATTTATGTTTAAATGCTGAACTAAATGGTTTTAATTCTTATGTTATCCGTTTTAACTTAACACATAAAAGTAGGGGGAATTTATCACCAGATTTTTTTGAAATAAGGAAAGAACTAATTAAAAAATATAACCATTTTTTTAGAGGACGATGGATACAAACTACTTTTACTGTCTTTTATTTATCAGGATCTATTTTTAGTAGGTTTTACGGTAATCCCATTACCTTATTCTTTGTAAGGATAAAAAATAGTATCTATAAAAAATTAGGCTAATGGAAAGTAAAGAACCGCTAGTTTCAATTGCGCTTTGTACTTATAATGGGGCATTATATATTAATGAGCAATTAAATTCAATTCTTTCCCAAACCTATCAAAATTTAGAAATTATAATTGTTGATGATTGCTCTACCGATCGAACCTTTCAAATGCTTGAAGAATTTCAAAAAAAAGACTCAAGAATACAATTATTTAAAAACGATAAAAATTTAGGTTTCAATCTTAATTTTAATAAAGCCCTCTCGCTAACAAATGGAGCCTATATTGCTATTTCAGATCAAGATGATATTTGGGATAAGGAGAAAATTGCATTTATGCTAGCTCATATTCATAACGACTTACTTTTCTATCATGATTCTGTCTTTATAGATGAAAATGGCCGCTCTACAGGAAAAAAAATGTCTGATCTCCATCGCTTTGTTAAAGGAAATTGTGAAGATTTTCTTTTATACCATAACTGTATATCTGGACATGCATTTATTTTTGACAAGAAACTACTTAATTCATGCTTGCCTTTTCCTACAGAAATGTATTATGATTGGTGGATGGCTTATACCGCAGCATGTTTAGGGAAGATAAATTTCACAAAAAGAATTTTTGTACAGCATAGAAGGCATTCGCAAAGTTCAACATCAAAAGAAGATGCACAAACCAAGAGAAATAAAAATCTAAAAAACCTTATCGTATTTAGGGATAACCCGTTAACGAGTAAAAAAACCAAGAAATTAATCTCAGACTTAATTTTAGGATATGAAGATTTAAGAACAAAAAAATTTTCATTCAAATTATTCTCTTTGCTTTTAAGCAACACAAACAAACTTTTCTACACCAGAAGAAGGTCTTTTTTCTCGACAATTAAATTTATAATTAAAGAATGCTCAAAAAATAGTTGAAATAAACTAAATTGGGTTATTACTATTTTTAATTTTGGCTGATGTTTATCCAGTTAAACCATACCTATAAGCTAGCTTTTAATTGAAGGGAAGTAACACATTTTAATCTATGTTAAATGAACAGTAAGCTTAAAACAATTGCACTTTATTTACCCCAGTATCATGAAGTTGCAGAAAACAACAAATGGTGGGGTGAGGGATTTACTGAGTGGACAAACGTTAAAAAGGCAAGATCACTATTCGAAGGTCATTATCAACCACATATACCTCTGAACAAAAATTATTATGATTTAAGTGATAATGATGTGCTGATTAGCCAAGCGGATCTAGCAAAATCATATGGCATTTATGGATTTTGTTTTTATCATTATTGGTTTAATGGCAAGCTTCTGTTAGAAAAGCCTATCCATAATATGCTCATGCAACAAAAACCAGATTTTCCATTTTGTCTTTCATGGGCAAATGAAAATTGGACAAGAAGGTGGGACGGGGCCGAACATGAAGTGTTAATGGAACAAAAATATTCACTAGAAGATGACAGGGCTCATATAAAATATCTGCTGCCAATTTTTAAAGATGAGCGTTATATAAAAATAGAAGGCAAGCCAGTATTTCTAATGTATCGTTCAGAACTTCATCCTCAAATTAAGCAAGCAACCGAAATATGGAGAGAAGAGGCAAAAAGATATGGATTTCCAGATTTGTTTTTAATTAGAATGGAGAATTTTGAAAGCAATTTAGCCCCATCAACTCATGGATTTGATGCTGGTGCAGAGTTTGCTCCGAATGGTGAGTTTAAAGGGGAAAAAAGTGCAAAGAAAAATTTACTTTCCTATTTTTTTAAAAAAATATTACATGAAACTGGAATTAAAAAATCTTCAATCTATTCGAATGGAGTTTATGATTATTCCAATGTTGTAGAAAACATGATTAATCGTGATACACCTAATTACAAATATTTTAGGTGCATCTCTCCTTCTTGGGACAATTCCGCAAGAAGAAAAAAAAATGCGCTAATGTACATCAACTCGACACCTGCATTATTTAAAAAATGGGCGAGTAAGATGAGAAAATATACCTCTGATAATTTGCCGGAAAATGAACAATTATTATTTATAAATGCTTGGAATGAATGGGGAGAAGGCTGTCATTTAGAACCTGATGAGAAATGGGGAACAGCATATTTGCAAGCTTTAAAAGATGCTCTTTCTTAGCTCATCAATTATAGTTTAATTAAATAACCATCATATTTCAACACAAAAAAAGGAGCGAAAATCGCTCCTTTATATTATAATGGTAAATCTATTACAACTTACGTTTAACTTCTACTTGTTCGTAAGCTTCTACTATATCTCCAACTTCAATATTATTAAAGTTTTGGATGTTTAGTCCACATTCGTAACCTTTAGCAACTTCTTTAACATCATCTTTAAAACGTTTCAAAGAAGCTAGTTCACCTGTATAAACTACAACACCATCACGTACAATACGTATAGCGCTTTTACGCGTAATTTTACCATCTAACACCATACAACCTGCAATGGTACCAACTTTAGTAATTTTAAAGGTTTCTCTAATCTCTACGTTAGCCACAATTTTCTCTTCAAATTCTGGCGCTAACATACCTTCCATTGCCGCTTTAATCTCATTAATTGCATCGTAAATAATAGAATATAAACGAATATCAATTTGCTCAGCCTCGGCTAATTTACGAGCGCCTGGCGAAGGACGTACTTGGAAACCAATAATAATTGCATCAGAAGCTGATGCTAACAATACATCTGATTCTGATATTTGACCTACTGCCTTACCAATAATATTGATTTGGATTTCTTCAGTAGATAGTTTCAATAATGAATCAGCAAGTGCTTCGATAGAACCATCCACATCACCTTTAACAATTAAGTTTAACTCTTTAAAGTTACCGATTGCCAAACGACGACCAATCTCATCTAATGTAATATGTTTCTGTGTACGTAAACCTTGCTCACGCATTAATTGTAAACGTTTATTAGCTATATCTCTCGCTTCAACTTCACTTTCTAATGCGTTAAACTTATCGCCTGCAGTAGGCGCACCTTGCATACCCAATACCTGTACCGGAACTGATGGTCCTGCTTCACTAACCTTAGCTCCACGTTCGTTAAATAAAGCTTTTACCTTACCGCTATAACTACCAGCTAAGATTGGATCACCAACTCTTAATGTACCAGCTTGCACCAATACAGTAGTTACAATACCACGTCCTTTATCTAATGTTGCTTCGATAACCGTACCGGTTGCTCGCTTATTTGGATTAGCTGTTAATTCTAATAACTCAGCTTCTAGTAAAACCTTATCTAAAAGTAAATCAACATTTAAACCGCTTTTACTGGATATTTCTTGCGATTGGAATTTACCGCCCCAATCTTCCACCAAAATATTCATTACTGATAACTGTTCTCTAACTCTATCTGAGTTAGCACCTGGTTTATCAATTTTTGTAAATGCAAACACTAAAGGAACACCCGCTGCTTGTGCATGAGTAATTGCTTCTTTAGTTTGAGGCATTACTGCATCATCTGCGGCAATAACGATAATTGCAATATCTGCAACCTTAGCACCACGTGCACGCATTGCTGTAAAGGCTTCGTGACCTGGTGTATCTAAGAAAGTTACTTGTTTACCAGAATTAGTTGTTACTTTATAAGCACCAATGTGCTGAGTAATACCACCCGCTTCACCAGCAACTACATTCGCTTTACGAATATAATCTAACAAAGATGTTTTACCATGATCTACGTGACCCATAATGGTAACTACTGGAACTCTTGGTTCTAAATCTTCTGGTGCATCTTCTTCTTCAATTACGCTATCAGCCTCTTCATCTGCTTTTACAAATTGGATTTCATAACCAAACTCATCAGCAACAATTGTTAATGTTTCTGCATCTAAACGTTGGTTAATGGAAACGAACATTCCCAAACTCATACAAGTACCAATAATTTTTGTAACTGGCACATCCATCATATTAGCTAACTCATTTGCCGTAACAAATTCTGTAACTCTTAACACTTTAGATTGTAATTGTTCTTCTGCCGCTGCTTCTTCTGCTGTTAAAGCAACATCATCACGTTTCTGACGACGTAATTTTGCACGTTGTGCAAATTTACCAGATTTACCAGCGCCACTTAAACGAGCAAGTGTTGCTTTAATCTGATCTTGTATTTCTTTTTCTGTTGGTTCTTCTTTAGGCCCGCCAGATGATGGTGCACCTGGTCTAGCATTTCTAAAGTTTGGACGACCGCCAGCTGTATTATTTGTATTATTTCTAAAATCTGGTCTATTACCCACATGTGGAGCTGGTGTACCTGCCGGACGAGGAGTTTGATTTCCTTGTCCTTGACCTTGACTCTGTTGCGGTACATTTGTATTTGGACCACCTGGTGCTTTTTTACGCTTACGTTTGCGCTTAGCAGCTTCGCTATCATTAGATGATGCAACAGGCTGGTTTCTACGATCAGGTGTAGTAGGCAAAACAATTTTACCAATAATATTTGGCCCTGATAATTTAACAGAACGAGCTTTAATAACCTCATCATCTGTTTTTGGTGTTTCAGCTGCTGGAACTTCTGGAGTTTTTACCACTACAGGGGCTTTAACTACAGGTTTTTCTTCAACTTTAGGCGTTACAACAACAGGTGATTTCTCTTCTGCTACAGGAGCTGGAGCAGGTTTTTCATCAACCTTAGGTGTATTAACCACTGCTGGTATTTCTTTTTTAACTTCGGCTTTAGGAGTAACTTCTTCCTTTTTAACTGGGCGAGTTTTGCTATTTAAATCATTAAGATTTATTTTGCCAATAACTTTCACACCTGGCAATGAGCCTTCGTCTTCTTTAGTTTCAACTTCTTTAACTGGAGTTGGAACTGGAACCGGTTCAACTGGCTTTTCTGCAACAACAGGAGCTTCTTCCTTAGGCTTTTCAACTGGAGGAGTATATGAATGAAGGTTCTTTATTAAAATGCCCTCGTTTTCAAAATCTTGTTTTTTTGTAGGCGCCTCAGGAGCTTTCTCAGCTATTTCAGGTTCATCACGACGAATTTTACCTATAATTATCTGATTGGCTTCCTCTTTTACGATTTTATCCCCCTGAAATTCTCTTAATAATGCATCGTACATCTCTTTTGAGAGTTTTGTAGTGGGCTTATTTTCCACAGCAAATCCCTTCTTACTAAGAAACTCTATAATCGTTGAGCTTCCTACGTTAAGTTCTTTAACTGCTTTAAATAAAATTATGGCTTTGTCGTCTGACATCTATTATACTGTTATTTACTAAATTATATACAAAAGTAACGTTTATTCTTATTTATTCAAGCATAACACGTTTATTCAAATTCTGACTTAAGAATACTGATTACTTCTTTAATCGTTTCTTCTTCTAAATCGGTACGTTTTACTAGTTCATCTACTGATAAAGCTAAAACACTTTTTGCTGTATCGCAACCAATTGCTTTCAACTCATCAATGATCCAGCTATCAATTTCATCCGAGAATTCTTCGATATCCACATCCTCATCTTCTTCTCCTGCTTCACGATATACATCAATTTCATATCCCGTCAATTTACCTGCCAATTTTATGTTATGTCCACCACGACCAATTGCTAATGAAACCTGATCTGGTTTTAAATACACTGAGGCATGTTTTGTAACATCATCTAATTTTATAGATGTAATTTTTGCAGGGCTTAATGCACGTTGTATGTAAAGTGAAACATTATTTGTAAAATTAATTACATCAATATTTTCATTTTTCAATTCTCTCACGATACCGTGAATACGAGAACCTTTCATACCAACACAAGCACCAACTGGATCTATTCTATCATCATAAGATTCTACAGCAACTTTAGCTCTTTCTCCTGGTTCACGTACAATTTTTTTAATGGTAATTAACCCATCAAAAATTTCTGGAACTTCGATTTCGAACAAACGTTGCAAGAATTCTGGTGCAATTCTAGATATAATAATTTTTGGAGTTGCATTCAACATGTCAACTTTAGAAATTACCGCACGAACAGAGTCTCCTTTTTTGAAATAATCTGCTGGAATTTGTTCTGTTTTAGGCATCAATAACTCGTTACCTTCATCATCCAAAATCAGAGTTTCTTTTTTCCAAACTTGGTAAACTTCTCCTGTTACTATTTCGCCAACTCTATCTTTATATTTTTTAAAGATTTCATCCTTCTCTAATTCTAAAACTTTAGAAACCAGTGTTTGGCGGGCAGCTAAAATAGCTCTACGTCCAAAACTTTCTAAAGTAATTTGCTCAATGTAATCATCTCCAACTTCCATATCAGGATCTAACAACTTTACTTCAGCAAGTTCAATTTCTAGATCATCATCTTCAGAAAATCCATCTTCCATTACTTTTCTTGTTCTCCAGATTTCCAAATCTCCGTTATCTGGATTTACAATTACGTCACAGTTTTCGTCTGTGCCATATTTTTTACGCAACATACTGCGAAATACCTCTTCCAGTACACTAATTACTGTAGGGCGGTCGATATTTTTGAAGTCCTTAAACTCTTGAAATGAATCGATTAAATTAATATTGCTCATTTTTTTATTTAAATGAAATTAAAACCTTTGTTTCTACTATACTATTAAATTCAATTTGTGTTTCTACCAATTGAACTTTTTTACCTTTTTCTTTAACTTTTTCTTCTATTAAAATAGCATCGTCAGTTACAGCAATCAATTTACCTTCTTTCACAACTCCTTCGCTAAGTTTAATACTTAACTCTCTACCAATGTTTTTATGATATTGACGGGTAAGTAAAAGTGGCTCTCCAACTCCAGGAGAAGAAACCTCTAAATTATAAGCCTTCTCAATTGTGTTTTCTTCTTCTAAATGAAACCCAACATGTCTACTAATTGCTGCACAATCCTGAATGCTTATTCCTTCATCACCATCTACATGGATAATTAATTTATTGTTTGGTAACATTTTTATAGCCACCAAAAAAAGCTCAGGCCTGTCGGCAATTTTCTCCTCTACTAATGCTTTAACTCTGTTTTCTACCTGCATACTCTAAATTGTTGTAAAAGAAAAGAGGGGACTCTGTCCCCTCTCCATCCGCTATTACCGTGCAAATGTACGAATAATATTTGAAATATAAAAAGCTCTCTGAAAATGAGCTCACTAAACTATCTTTTTAATGTTTGTTGCTGAGGTTTAATTTGAGTTCCAATCTTATCCTTAATGATATCTTCGCCGCTGGCGAATTGCGAATTTAAGATTGTTTCTACCAAATAAGTTTTCCCCCTAACAAAGGGGAAATTAGGAGTAAATAGCAACTCATTAGACTTTAAACTTAATTTTCCTTGCCATTCTACTTCCATACCTGTAGAGTCATCATCATCTAGAGTTTGCAATACCGTTACCAAATGCTGATAGCTAGAATCTGTATTAATATTGGTTTTAAGTTGAAATAGTGCGGCTTCATTGATATCTTTAAATACAATTTGTGAGCTATCTGAAGAAAAAGCAATTACTAATGGCTTACTATTTGTTTGATTACAAGAAGATAAAAACAAAAAACAAATAGCGCTAACTGGAAACTTTATATATTTAAACATTAAACTAAATTAACATTATGAAACTAATAATCGAAATTTTATTGATGGGTCTTGCCATGTTGATTGGCGCCTATATTATACCAGGCGTAAGTGTAGATGGTTACCTCAGTGCAATTATTGCCGCCGTCCTAATTGCCTTAGCTAATGCGACAATTGGATTAATTTTAAGAATTTTTACTTTCCCATTAAACATTTTAACTCTTGGCTTAATCTCATTTATCATTACCGTATTAATGATATTATTGGTAGACAATTTGATGACTGGCTTTAATACAACGGGGTTTTTAGCCGCAGCCATTTTGGCTATAGCGGTATCTGTTATAAAAATGATATTGGATTCTATTTTTGGTGGGGAGAAAAAATAAATCATACCTTATAAAAACAAAAAGCCACAAAGAAATTATTTTCCTTGTGGCTTTTTTTATGCTTTGGCCTTTCAGCTTTTATCTACTTACTTAAAATACTTCTGCTAATTACCATTTTTTGTATTTCAGATGTACCTTCATAAATCTGAGTAATTTTAGCATCTCTCATTAATCTCTCTACGTGATATTCTTTTACAAAACCATAACCACCGTGAATTTGAACAGCCTCTACAGTTACATCCATTGCTACTTTACTGGCAAATAATTTAGCCATAGAACCCGCCAATGTGTAGTTTTCACCTTGATCTTTTAACCAAGCCGCTTTATACACCAACAAACGAGCAGCCTCTATCTGAGTAGCCATATCTGCTAACTTAAAAGCAATTGCCTGGTGCTCTGAAATTGCTTTACCGAAAGATTTACGCTGTTTTGAATATTCCAAAGCCAACTCATAAGCTCCTGCTGCAATTCCTAAAGCTTGTGCGGCAATACCAATTCTACCACCTTCTAAGGTTTTCATGGCAAATTTAAATCCGAACCCATCTTCGCCAATTCTATTTTCTTTAGGCACCTTTACATCGTTAAACATTAATGAATGTGTATCAGAGCCACGAATGCCTAATTTATTTTCTTTAGGCCCAACGGTAAAACCTGGCGTCCCCGCTTCTACAATAAATGCATTGATACCTTTGTGTCTTAATTCTTTATGTGTTTGTGCAATTACTAAATAAGTGCTAGCTGTACTGCCATTGGTAATCCAATTCTTAGTTCCATTTAACAAATAGTAATCGCCCATATCTTCGGCAGTAGTTTGTTGAGAAGTTGCATCAGAACCCGCCTCTGGTTCTGATAAACAGAAAGCGCCGATTTTGTCACCAGAAGCTAATGGTTTTAAATATTTTTCCTTTTGCGCTTCGCTACCATAAGTTTCTAATCCGTAACAAACTAATGAATTATTTACAGATACTACTACAGAAGCAGAAGCATCTACTTTAGAAAGCTCTTCCATTACCAAAACATAAGATACAGCATCCATACCGCTACCGTTATATTTTGGATCAACCATCATTCCTAAGAATCCAAGTTCACCAAGTTTTGCAACTTGTTCTTTTGGAAATTTTTGATGTTCATCTCTTTCAATTACTCCAGGCTTCAATTCTGTTTGAGCAAAATCTCTAGCTGCCTGTTGTATCATTAATTGTTCTTCACTTAACTCAAAAAGCATAATTATGATTTATAAATGGTTACAGTTGCCAAATTTAGTATTTCTTAACGAAAATGCTATGGTTGCATAGTAATTTTTTTATCGTAATAGGATTTCTAACTAGTTTAAGTTAAAAAGTGTAGGATTTGAGTTATACAAGGAAAAAGTGTAATACAATAAAAATACACACTATTTAATGCCAATTTTTATAAAGCATAAGCTAAACGATGCAGCATAAATTATTTTAAGAGTTTATTATTATCATCTGGAAAAACTAGAATAGGTTGATACTTTTTAGCCTCTTCTATAGGCAAAGAGCCATAGGATACAATAATTAAAATATCACCAATTTGAGCCAAGCGAGCACAAGAACCATTTAAACAGATTGTACCTGTACCACGAGCCCCTTTGATAACGTAAGTTTCAAATCGGGCACCATTGTTATTGTTTACTACTTGAACTTTCTCATTAGCGATAAGGTGAGCCGCATCCATTAAATCTTCATCTATGGTGATACTCCCAACATAGTTTAATTCGGACTCTGTTACCTTAACACGATGTAACTTCGATTTTAGGATCTCAATAATCATGCTGCAAAGTTAATAATTAGGATTGAAGCTAAAAAGATAAAACATTTGACAAGGCATTCTTTAAAGAAATTTTACATTAATTTAGTAAAATATTATCTATCAACCGAGTTTCGCCAACTTTAGCAGCAACTAGAGCAACAGGGTTTATTACTTGTTTGTTTTGTATTGGCAACAAGGTTTCTCCATCAGCAATGGTAAAATAATCTAATTCTACACCAGCTGTTTCTGTTATTAATTTCTTTGCGTTTTTAACTAATTCGGCTATATCTAGTATGCTATAATTAGCCTTTACATAAGCTAATGCTTCACTTAAAACTAAAGCATTTTTTTTGTCGGTGGCAGATAAATGGATGTTTCTAGAGCTCATTGCTAATCCGTCGTCTTCTCTTATTATTGGGCAAGAAACAATTTCTAATGGCATGTTAAAATATTTAACCATTTGCTTAATCATTAGCACCTGCTGAAAATCTTTCTGCCCAAAAAATGCAATATCTGGGTTTACTGCATCAAAAAGTTTTTTTACAATTTGCGTTACACCTTGATAATGACCTTTTCTAAATTCGCCTTCTAATAAAAATTCTGCTGGTCCTAAATCGATATCCCAATCTTCTGGTATAGGAAAATTTGGGTACATCTCCTTAACCGTGGGCATAAATACAAAATTACAACCTGCGCCTGTTAACATTTTAATGTCATGTTCCAAAGGTCTAGGATATTTCTCTAAATCTTTAGGGTCGGTAAATTGCGTTGGATTTACAAATATGCTACAAACCACTATATCTGCATGCTTTTGTGCAACCTCAATTAAAGACAAATGTCCTTTGTGTAACGCCCCCATTGTGGGAACGAGTGCAACTTTAACTTTCGCCTTTTGTAAAGGCATTAACAACATTTTTAATGCTGAGATGGTATGTATAATTTCCAAATTAACAATTGGTTTTTAAATGCTCAAAGTTGAACAATTATCTAAAACTTACAAAGCCTATTGCACAAGTTATTGATAAATGTTAATATTATTCGTACCTTTGCCCCTTGATAATCTTTAAATTAACATAATTTACTATATAATATGGAGATGGCAAAAACGAAGCTACTGATTGTTACACACGAGATGTCGCCTTTCCTCGAACTTACCAAAATTTCAGAAATTACACGTCAATTACCTCAGGCAATGCAAGAAAAAGGATTTGAAATCCGCATCTTAATGCCAAAATTTGGTAACATTAACGAAAGAAGAAATAGGCTACACGAAGTTATCCGTTTGTCTGGAATGAACATCATTATTGACGATAACGATAATCCTTTAATTATCAAAGTTGCCTCTATTCCTTCGGCACGTATGCAAGTATATTTCTTGGATAACGAAGATTATTTTCATCGTAAATACGTTTTTAGAGACAAAGAAAATAAATTTTATGCCGATAATGACGAGCGTACAATTTTCTTCTGTAAAGGCGCATTAGAAACTGTTAAAAAATTAGGCTGGGCACCTGACATCGTTCATTGTCATGGCTGGATGACTTCATTAGTTCCTGCATATATTAAAACTACTTATAAAAACGACCCAACATTTAAAAATTCTAAAGTAGTTTACTCTGTTTATGAAAACTGTTTTACAGAGACGTTAAATGCTGATTTGCATAAGAAGGCTGTGATGCAAAATATGACTGAAGAGGACACAAAAGCTTTTGTAAAGGCAGACAATGCAAGCTTACACATTGGTGCTATAACACACTCTGACGCAGTAGTATTTGCTGATGAAAAGATAGATAATGATGTGTTAAAATTTGTTAAAGATTCTAATAAGCCAACTTTAGCCTTTAATTTAACCGAAAATTACGAGAACTTCTTTACTTTTTACGAAGAAATCTCTGATGAAGAATTGGTTTCAGTAGCTTAAAAAAGCATTATTTTAATAACACATATGAAATTTATAAAACTAGACTTATTAACCTTGTTGATAAGTCTTTTTCTTTTCTCGTCTTGCGAGAATCCTTCTACAATTGGTTTAGAAATAGATCCATCAAGCGCTCTTGAAGGTGCATTAGTTGATACTGTTACGATTAGTTCGAGAACCGTTTTAGACGACAACACTATTACTTATGGCTTAACTAGACATCCTCTTGGCTACTTAAAAGATCCAGTATTTGGAACAACAGAATCTAGCCTCGCTATGTCGGTTAATATTCCGTCCGAAGCCTATGATTTTGGAACAAGTCCTGTTTTAGACTCTGCTGTTTTAGTTTTAAGTTATGGTGGCGAATTTTACGGAGATAGTACTTCAAACTACAGTATAGATGTTCGTCAATTAAACTCAAACTTAAATGATGAACTTTCTTATTTAAGCAATAGAGATTACGCGTATAATAGCTCTGTAATAGGCAATAGAACAGGAAAATTATTTCCGACAACACCATTTAAGGTATTAGATATTGTAGAGGCAAAACCAGATACATTAAAAATCGTTGCGCCACAAGTTAGAATAAAGCTAAACACCGCATTTATTCAAAACAACATTATTAATCTAACTGCGGCAAACTTAAAAACGAATAACGCATTTGCTAACGCTTTTAAAGGCTTATATGTCCAAATAAACAAAAGTGGATTTACAGGGAATGGAGGTATCATGTTCTTTGATTTTGAAAGTACAAATTCAAATTTAACACTTTATTACAAGAAGAAAAATGCGACAACTGTTACAGCTATCGACACTGTTGCTGTAGACTTCCCTATTGCTAATTCAACAGGAGCTATAGCGGCAAGCATAAAGCATGATTATACTGGCACAGCAATTGCCACACAATTAAGCACCCCAAATCAGCAATATGGCGTTACTTATTTACAGCCATTAGCAGGTTTAAAAAACAAAATTTCTTTTCCTTATTTAACTAAATTTGCTTCAGAAGCAGGAAAAATTGTAATCAATAAAGCAGAACTTGTTATTGATTTGAGTTCGGGCACAGATGTTAAACCGTTTGCCGCCTCTCCTCGCTTAGCTTTGTACAAATATGATATTGCAGAACAAAGAAAAAATCTTGCAGATAATAGTCCTGAAACCGGCAATAGGGCGTTGGATCCAATCGTTTTTGGAGGATATTATAATGCCGTTAAAAAACAATACGTATTTGTTATTACTAGTCATATACAAGATTTACTTACAGGAAAAACCAAAGATTATGGCACTTTTTTAGCGCCTACTCCACTAAGTGAATTTCAATATCAAAGCCCTTCTTTAACCACTGGTGCAAGAGCAGTAATTGGCAGCTTTAAAAAGAACGCAGCTGTTGGCGACAATAAAATGAAATTGAATATTTATTATACTAAAATAAACTAATTTAATTCACCTTTAATTTATAATAATCCCCCGAGAATTAAGTATTTTCGGGGGATTTGTTATTAAAATAGAAAATTATGTGTGGGATAGTAGGCTATATAGGGTATAGAGAAGCTTGGCCAATTGTTATTAAGGGGCTTAAAAGATTAGAATATCGTGGTTATGACAGTGCTGGTATCGCATTAATTAACAACAGTAACCTAAAAATTTATAAAAAGGCTGGTAAAGTACAAGAGCTAGAGAATTTTGCGGAAGGAAAAGATCTTTCTGGTACGATAGGCATGGGACACACCCGTTGGGCAACTCATGGCGCTCCATCTGATAGAAACTCGCACCCACATCTATCCAATAATGGAAAATTAAGCATTATACATAATGGTATAATTGAAAACTATGCTACAATAAAAGCAGAGCTTGAAACTAGAGGACATACATTTAATAGCGATACAGATACAGAAGTTCTCATCCATCTTATAGAGGAAATATATAAAAATGAGAATACAGAGTTAGTAGAAGCAGTTCGTTTAGCACTAAGAGAGGTTAACGGAGCTTACGCAATTGTAATTATGGATGAAGACAATCCAAATGAGCTAATTGCAGCTAGAAAAGGTAGTCCGATGGTAATTGGAGTTGGTAAAGGAGAATATTTTATCGCTTCTGATGCAACACCCATTATTGAGTATACTAAAAATGTAATTTATCTTAACGATAACGAAATTGCCCATATCAAACGCGATGAACTTATCATCAAACGTTTAGATAACGTAGTGCAAACTCCATATGTTCAAGAATTAGAATTGAAACTAGAAACCCTAGAAAAAGGTGGCTATGATCATTTTATGCTCAAAGAAATCTATGAGCAACCTAGGTCTATTAGAGATTGCATGAGGGGGCGTATTTACCCTGAAGACGGTAATGTACAACTAGGAGGGATTAAAGAGTTTGTAGACAAGCTAAAGAATGTAGATCGAATTATAATTGTGGCTTGTGGTACATCTTGGCATGCTGGTTTAGTGGGCGAATATTTAATTGAAGAATACGCTCGTATTCCGGTTGAAGTTGAATATGCATCTGAATTTAGATACAGAAATCCAATTATAACTGAAAAAGACGTAGTAATTGCAATATCTCAATCTGGAGAGACTGCTGATACTATGGCTGCCATAGAGCTAGCAAAAGAAAAAGGAGCAACTATATTTGGTGTTTGTAATGTTGTTGGGGCATCAATCCCTAGGCTTACCCATGCAGGCGTTTATACACATGCTGGTCCTGAGATTGGAGTTGCCTCTACTAAGGCATTCACTGCTCAGGTTACTGTTCTTACATTAATGGCGTTTTACATGGCGCAACAAAAAGGCACCATTACCAAATCTAAATTAATCGAATTATTAACAGAGTTAGATTGTATTCCAGATAAAATTCAAATAGCCTTACAATCAAATGAATTAATTAAAGAAATCTCAGAAAAATTTAAAGACTCTAGAAATTGTTTATTCTTAGGAAGAGGATTTGGTTTTCCTGTAGCTTTAGAAGGTGCACTAAAATTAAAAGAAATATCTTATATTCATGCTGAGGGCTATCCTGCTGCAGAGATGAAGCACGGACCAATTGCCTTAATTGATGAAGAAATGCCTGTAATCGTTATTGCAACTAAAAACTCATCTTACGAAAAAGTAATTAGCAATATTCAAGAAGTAAAAGCTAGGAAAGGCATTGTGCTTGCAATTGTAACCGAAGGCGATACTGAAGTTAAAAAAATGGCCGACTATTGTATAGAAATTCCTGATGCGAGCGAGGCATTTTTGCCATTATTAGCCACAATACCTCTTCAATTATTATCCTATCATATCGCAGTTTTAAGAGGGTGTAATGTAGATCAACCTAGAAACTTAGCTAAATCTGTAACGGTAGAATAAAATTAAAAACGCCCCGAAAATTCGGGGCGTTTTTAATTCATATAATTTAATTTTAAAAAGGAAGATCTCCTGTTTCAGCCACAGAATCAGTTGTAGGAGTAACGTAATCATCCTCACTTTTAGGCGTTCCTGTGCTTGCAGGCGTGTTTTCAAAATCACTTTTTCTACCTAGCATTGTAAAATTTTCTGCAACGACTTCAGTTACATACTTTTTCACTTTTTCTTTATCTTCAAAAGAACGTGTTCTTAACTTACCTTCAATATAAACCAATTTTCCTTTTTGAAGATATTTTGAGGCAACTTCCGCTAAGCCTCGCCAAAGTACAATATTATGCCATTCGGTTTGCTCTACACGTTTTCCATCTTTATTATAAGTCTCTGAAGTAGCTAAAGGAAAGCTTGCGACAGTTACTCCACCATCTAAATGTCTAACTTCTGGATCTTTACCCAGATGCCCAACTAAAATAACTTTGTTAATACCCGACATACATATACTTGATTAGTTTTTTACGTAATAGTTAATAAAATCACTAATTACTTTTGGATGTGGTAAACCCTCAAAATCTTCTAGTAAAACGGATTTAATTTCTGTACGTTGATTAAAGTTAATCATATAATTCTCTAAAGCAAAAAATTGAACATATATAATTTGGTGAGTTAATAAATGTTTTTTCTCCACTATTTTAGAGATTTTGACTTGTTCTCCAAAGTTAGATTTAACGCTTTCCATAAAATCTGAATCATCTTCTTGAACTTTAGCGGCGGTTTCAATTAATGGAAAATCGAACATTTGTTGCCAAATATCTCCAGCATTGCGCTGATTTGTTAGAATTCGCCCATCTTTAATCCCTACAAAATAATTGAACCATCTTTCTTTTACTTTAACTTTTTTTAGTTTAACAGGCAGTAAATTGATCTTATTATTTTTTAATGCATAGCAGTCTAATTGCAAGGGGCAAGTACTACATAAAGGCAATTTAGGCTTACATTGTAGGGCACCAAACTCCATTATAGCTTGGTTATAAAGGGAAGGTTTTTGATCAATAATTAAAGTTTGTGCAAGTTCAGTAAATATTTTTTTTCCGATAGTAGAATTAATTGGTTCTTCAATACCAAAATATCTTGCTAACAACCTAAATACGTTCCCGTCTAAAACAGCTTTAGCTTCATTATTTGAAAATGATGAAATTGCAGCAGCAGTATATTCTCCTATGCCTTTTAGTTTTATCAACTGGTTGTAGTGTACAGGAAATACGCCTTGATGTAAATCAATCACTTGCTTAGCGGTAAAAAGCATATTTCTACCACGAGAATAATAACCTAAACCTTGCCATAGTTTTAGAACTTGAATTTCTGAAGCTGCTGCAAAATCTTGTATGCTCGGAAAATTTTCTAAAAATTTATTAAAATAGGGTAAGCCTTGTTCAACTCGGGTTTGTTGTAATATAATTTCCGATAACCAAATTGTATATGCGTCAGTAGTATTACGCCAAGGCAAGTCTCTTTTATTAAGTTTATACCATTTAATAATTTCTTTTTGGATGCTCATTTGTCCAAAAATACAATCAAATTATAACTTTTTAACAAAAGTTGCACTATCATGATAACATTCAGTATAAATAAATCATCTTTTATTTTCCTATCTCATTAAAAAGCAATACTTTTGCAACCCCAAAACAGTTATAATATTTAACACTCAATAACTTAATAAATAGAAAATATGACTAAGGCAGATATTATTTCAGAAATATCAACAAAAACAGGAATTGAAAAGGTAGACGTTCAGGAGACGGTAGAAGCATTTTTCAAAGTGATCAAGAACAGCATGATTGGTGGAGAAAATGTGTATGTAAGAGGCTTTGGTAGTTTCGTAGTAAAAAAGAGAGCTCAAAAGACTGCTAGAAATATTTCTAAAAACACTGCGATTATTATTCCAGAACATTTCGTTCCAAGCTTTAAACCAGCAAAAGTATTTGTTGATAAGGTGAAAAATAATACTAAAAATTTAAAAGTAGAAGCTTAATTCTAATCTATTATGTTAAACAATATCCGTTCTAAACAAGTTATTATAATTGTAGCAATGCTAGTGCTTGTAGGGTTTTTGTTTACACGAGAAATTAAGGGTTTGGTTAAGCCAAAAGAAGAAACCAAAGAAATGCCAGCTGCAGCAGCAAATAATACTGCTCCTGAGTTAAACATTATAGAGGTTTCAAATACAGCAAAAAATTTAATCAGCACAGCTTCAACTAAAGAAATTTCGGCTATAGAATCAGCTTACATGAGCGCTTCTGGAATTGAAAAAGCCAAAAAAGCTACTATTTTAGCTCAAAAATGGAATGATTTAGAACAAGCTATACCGAGTGCGATGTACTTGGAGGTAGTTGCAACAAGCGAGCCGTCATCAACAAATTGGCTAGCTGCTGGTGATCGTTATTTGAAGGCATTTGACAATACACCTGAAGATAATGAAATTAGAAATACCTTGCTTCAAAAAGCTAATGTGTCTTTTAAAAATTCGTTAGCTTTAGATTCATCATTAACGGATGCTAAAACCGGTTTAGGTGTAACCATCGTTAATGGAGCGGGAGCTCCAATGGAAGGGATCGCATTGTTGATGGATGTGGTTAAAAAAGATCCAAAAAACCTTAAGGCAAATATGAACTTAGGATTATTTGCTATTAAGTCTGGTCAATTTGATAAAGCAATCACTCGTTTTAATGATGTGATAAGCAATATCGGGGCAACACCAGAAGCCTACTTTTATTTAGCTACGGCTTATGAAAGTTTGAACAAAAAGAATGAGGCAATAGACGCTTATTTAAATAGCCGAAAATTAACAGCTAATCCATCTTTCTTGAAATTTCTTGATAATAAGATAGCTGAGTTAAAAAAATAAACGTTAATTAACAGATTAATAAAAACATTTAAAATTTAAAATTATGCCAAGCGGTAAAAAAAGAAAAAGACATAAAATGGCTACGCACAAACGTAAAAAACGTTTAAGAAAAAACAGACACAAGAAAAAATAGGATTTTCCTATTTTGTATTGGCCAAAAATAAACACTAGATTAATCGAGTGTTTATTTTTGGATTCAATTGTTTTTTGTCCATGTGTAATAAGGCATTTGTTTGCCTTAAAATCTGTAGCTTTTGGTAAAGGAATTAATAATCGATTCAACTCCTACTGGAGTAACCATAGCTTTAATTGAAGATAAATACCTTGTAGAGCTTCATAAAGAACACATCAACAACAATTACGCCGTTGGCGATATTTATTTAGGCCGTATTAAAAAAATAATGCCTGGTTTAAATGCAGCGTTTGTTGATGTTGGTTATGAAAAAGATGCTTTTTTGCATTATTTTGACTTAGGCCCTCAAGTACAATCTTTAATAAAGCTTACTAAAATTAAGCGTAACGGTACAGTTAATGGAAATTTATTAGATAACTTTAAGTTAGAGGCTGATATTAACAAGGCAGGTAAAATATCCGATATTGTTAGTAAAAATTTGATCTTACCTGTTCAAATTGCTAAAGAACCTATATCTACTAAAGGACCTAGATTAAGCTCTGATCTTTCTATTGCAGGAAGATATATAGTTTTAGTACCTTTTTCTAACGTCATATCAATCTCTAAAAAGATTAAAAGCAATACCGAACGTAATCGACTTAAAAAGATTATTGAAAGTATTAAGCCCAAAAATTTTGGGGTAATCATTAGAACGGTATCCGAAGGTAAAGGTGTTGCCGAATTACAAAAAGACTTATTAGATTCTGTATCTAAATGGGAGAGTTTTACTAAAAAACTACCCGATGCAGAACCTTCTAAAAGGGTTTGGGGGGAGATGGATCGTACTTCTACTCTTATCCGTGATATTTTAAGTACCGATTTTGCTAATGTTTATGTAAACGATGCAAATTTGTTCGAGGATATTCGTTCTTATGTGCACGAAATTTCTCCAGAAATGGAGAAAATTGTGAAACATTACAAACATAAAGAGCCAATCTTTGAGCATTTCGGTGTAGAAAAACAAATTAAAAATGGTTTCGGAAAAACAGTTAATCTTGCTGGCGGAGCTTATTTAGTAGTAGAACATACTGAAGCTTTACACGTAATTGATGTAAACAGCGGTAATAGAACGGCTAGTAAAGAAAATCAAGAAGAAAATGCACTTCAAGTAAATAAAGAAGCTGCTAAAGAGATTGCTCGTCAGTTGAGATTAAGAGATATGGGTGGTATTGTGGTCATCGATTTTATCGATTTACATAAACCTGCTAACCGTAAAATGCTTTTCGATTATTTACGAGAATTGATGTTGTTAGATCGTGCTAAACATACTATTTTACCTCCAAGTAAATTTGGTTTAGTACAAATAACTCGTCAGCGTGTAAGGCCAGAAATGAATATTGTTACGGTAGAAAAATGCCCAACTTGTGATGGTACAGGAGAGATTAAAGCAAGTATTGTCTTAATGGATGATATAGAAAGTAATCTGACCTACATTTTACAAGAGCAAAATGAAAAAAACGTCACACTTTGTGTTCATCCATATATTGCAGCATTCATTCAAAAAGGATTAATATCCTTACAATGGAAGTGGTTCTTTAAATTTGGACAACGTATAAAATTGAGATCAGTTTCTTCATATAATCTTACTGAGTTTCATTTCTTATCCTCAAAAGACGAAGAAATTAAGCTCTAAGACTTAAAAAATATTAGCCACGATTTTATCGTGGCTTTTTTGTTTAAAACTAACTTGGTTTTTAAATCGAATAAAATCTAAATTCGTAAAACTAAAATGTATAAATCAATTGGCTAAAACTAAATCAGCATATTTTTGTCAAAGTTGTGGTTACGAATCTGCAAAATGGTTAGGCAAATGTCCTTCATGTAGCCAATGGAATACTTTTGTAGAAGAAGTCATTGACAAGGGAGCAACAAACGTTCCTACTTGGAAATCACCTTCTGGCACACAACGTTTAAGTAAACCGAGTAAAGTAGAAGAAATTCAAAGTGCTACTGAAGAAAGAGTAAGTACCGGGGATTTAGAATTAGACAGAGTTTTAGGCGGTGGATTAATTGCAGGTTCTGTAATTTTAATTGGAGGTGAACCTGGTATTGGAAAATCGACATTGATGTTACAATTAGCTTTAAATGTAGCCGGAAAAAAAGTATTGTATGTTTCTGGTGAAGAAAGTGAACAGCAAATTAAAATGCGTGCCGAAAGGATTACTACAAATCCAAAAGCTGATTGCTATATCCTAACAGAAACATCAACCCAAAATATTTTTAAGCAAATTGAACAACTAGATCCAGATATTGTAATTGTTGATTCGATACAAACTTTACATTCTTCTCATATCGAATCTACTCCTGGAAGCGTATCTCAAGTAAGAGAATGTACAGCAGAATTATTAAGATTTGCAAAAGAAACAAATACACCAGTTTTTTTAATCGGTCACATTACTAAAGACGGCGCAATTGCTGGACCGAAAATTTTAGAACACATGGTAGATACTGTGTTACAATTTGAGGGAGACAGGCATCATATTTACAGAATATTAAGATCAATCAAAAACCGTTTTGGTGCTGCAGCTGAACTTGGTATTTATGCTATGCAAAGCAGTGGTTTAAGAGAAGTTTCGAACCCTTCAGAAATATTATTATCCCAAAGGGATGAAGAGCTAAGCGGAATTACAATTGGCGCAACTTTAGAAGGCGCTAGACCAATGTTAATCGAGACACAAGCGTTGGTTAGTGTTGCAGCTTATGGAACTCCTCAGCGCTCGGCTACAGGTTTTGACACCAAAAGAATGAACATGCTATTGGCCGTACTCGAAAAACGGTGCGGCTTTAGATTAAGTGCTAAAGATGTTTTCTTAAATATAGCAGGCGGAATTAAAGTGGAAGATCCAGCTATAGATTTAGCCATTATGGCGGCAATTATTTCTTCTCACGAAGATATTTTTATCTCTTCAAAAATATGTTTTGCTGCAGAAGTTGGCTTATCGGGAGAAATTAGAGCTGTAAATAGAATTGAACAGCGAATTTCGGAAGCGGAAAAATTAGGTTTCGAAAAAATATTTATTTCTAACTACAATCTGAAAGGCTTAATAAAAGATAAATTTAAAATAGAAATTGTAACTGTAAGTAAAATTGAAGAAGTATTCAATTTGCTTTTTGGATAAAATTTTAAATTAGTGTAGAAATTTACCCAAAAGTTGGCTTTTAAGCATTTATTTCTACACCTCAATTATTAAAGGCAATCTAATTTCTAATTAAAAAATTATAAAGAATTGATTTTTAGTTATTTATGATTAGTTTCTGCTCGATTAAAAATTTGGAAGCTTTATTGTAACAGGTAAGCAGTTATCTAGTAATAGGTAATTACAAACAATAGGGATGATTGGCCTCGCTACTGCAAAGTAGTGAGGTTTTTTAGTTAATATTCCCTGTTTAGAAAGAATTTAAATACTTTTGTAAAAAATTATTTAAATTCACATCAAATTTAATTATAAACTACAATGAAAAAAATCATTTTAAGCTTAGCACTTAGTTTATTTACAGTGTTTGCATTTGCACAAGAAGCAACTTCTTATGAAGGAATTTCTTTTGGAACTGGTGTAACTAAGGGTAATGTAATTACAACTAAAGAAGTGAACGCTCAATTAGGAGAAAGTTTAAAAAAAGACATGAAAATTACAGGAACTGTAACTTCAGTTTGTCAGTCTAAAGGTTGTTTTATGTATTTAGAATTGCCAAATGGCGAAACGATGTTCGTAAACTTTAAAGACTATGAATTTTTTATGCCTAAAGATTTAGCAGGCAAAAAAGTAGTTTTAGATGGTTTTGCTGAAAGAAAAGAAACTTCAATTGAAGATTTAAAGCATTTTGCAGAAGATGCTAAAAAATCTGCAGAAGAAATTGCAAAAATTACCAAACCTAAAAAAGAAATTGTATTTGAAGCTAAAGGTGTAGTAATTTTAAAAAATTAAGATAAATACTCTCAAATATTAAAAATCCCTGCTTATTTCTGAGCGGGGATTTTTTTTAAAAGACTTTTTGTAACAGCAATCTCAGTCAAACATCTTATTATTAATTTTTTATATATTTATAACAGACTTTAAACTAAACTAATATGATCATAGTACCTATAATTGTTATTGCCTTTGTAATTATTGGCATCGGAATGTATAATTCATTAATTGGTAAAAAAAATCAAGTAACTAATGCTTTTTCTGCCATAGATGTAATGCTTAAAAAGCGATTCGATTTGATCCCAAACTTGGTAGAAGTAGTTAAACAATATACCCAATATGAGGGTGATACTTTAACTAAAATTACAGAGTTAAGAGGTAAAGCAATGGGCGCAAATGTAAGTGAAGCTGATAAATTAGCGTTAGACCAACAAATGGGAGCGGCTGTTAAAGGCTTAATGGTAAGTGTAGAAAACTACCCAGACCTTAAAGCAAATACTAATTTTTTAAACCTACAAAGCACTTGGACAGAGAGTGAAGAACAAATTGCTGCTGCCAGAAGAAATTACAATGCTACGGTTACAACTTACAATAATGCGGTAATGATGTTCCCTAGCAGTATTTTCGCTAGCATGTTAGGCTATCAAACAATGAGCGTTTTGGAATCTACAGCAGAAGAGCGTCAAAACGTAAATGCTAAAGACCTTTTTAATAGTTAATGCCAACAAATTTTACAATTAACCCTGCTGTTGAAGCTATTTTAGTTGAGTTAGAAGTTCAACGTAAACACATTTCTTCTACAAACATTAAGGGCTGGGGCGCCATATTAGTTGGTGTTATTTCCATATTTGTAGCAGCAAGTTTTGGTGGATTAATTATTGGTCTAATTACAGGTGGAGCCATTATTATATATGGAATAGTTGTATTAAATAAAATAGCTAAAGAAGCAGCTATTTATAAACGTAGATTTAAAAATGATGTAATTGGAGCTGCTCTAAGAAATATAGATCCAAATTTAACAATAAACCCAAATGATGGGATTTCTGAAACTGAATTTAGATTTTCGCAGCTTTTTCCTACTACTCCAGATAGGTATTTTACAGAGGACTTAATAACAGGTAAAATAGATAAAACAAGCTTTTATTTTGCAGAAGTACATGCAGAGTACAAAACAGAAACTCAAACCAAAAATGGTAAGCAAACCCATTGGCATGATATACTTAAGGGAATCATTTTTGTAGGAGACTTTAACAAGCACTTTAATGGTATAACCATCATAAGACCGAAAGACTTTGGTGCATCGCTTGGTGCTTGGTTTGCTAAAAATGTGTACTCTTTTGGAGATAAAAATGTGGTAGAATTAGAAAATGATGAATTCAACAAAAATTTTGTCGTTTATAGTAATGATCAAATTGAAGCCCGCTATATCTTAACGCCTGCTTTAATGGAAAGAATTGGAGTGCTAAACCAGCGTTGTTCTAATACCATTTCATTATCATTTATTAACGCTAATATGTACATCGCTTTCCCATTGGCTAAAAATTATTTTGAACCACCAATTTATAAAACTTTATTAAAGCCAAATCTTTTAGATGAAGATCTATCTGTATTATCTTTTATGCACGATATCGTTCACGAATTAGACCTAAACACTAGAATTTGGACAAAAGCTTAAACCAAATTTTTAATTTTAAAAACAAAAAATCCCTTAACGTAATTGTTAAGGGATTTTATCTATATGTTTGTCTTAACAAACTGAGACTTACAACTTATTTAGACAAGTAGAGAGATTTCTCTCTTACCATCTTACGGAAATAAGGATCTTGTAAATCTTTAATGAAACGAATTGCTTCGCCAGTAGATTTCATTTCAGGACCTAATTCTTTCGTCACTTCAGGGAATTTATCAAAAGAGAAAACTGGCTCTTTAATTGCAAAACCTGTTAACTTACGTTCAATTTTAAAGTCTTTTAATTTGTTTACGCCTAACATCACTTTTGCAGCAATATTAATGTATGGTACGTCATAAGCTTTAGCGATAAACGGTACAGTACGAGATGCTCTCGGATTTGCTTCAATCACATACACCTTGTCATCTTTAACAGCAAATTGAATATTTAATAAACCTATTACATTTAAAGCTTTGGCAATTTTTATAGAGTAAGCCTCCATATCTTCCATTACTTTCTCTGACAAGGTAAAAGGAGGTAAAACTGCACTAGAATCTCCAGAGTGTATACCTGCGGGTTCAATGTGTTCCATTAAACCAACAATATGCACATCATCTCCATCACTAATTGAATCAGATTCTGTTTCTTCTGCTCTATCTAGGAAATGGTCAATTAATACTCTATTACCTGGTAAATCCCCCAGCAACTTAACAACGGCTTTCTCTAAATCTTCATCATTAATTACAATGCTCATGCCTTGTCCGCCTAATACATAACTTGGGCGAACTAATACCGGATAACCAACTTCATTTGCAACAACAATAGCTTCTTCGGCATTTTCTGCCACGCCATATCTTGGATAAGGAATTTCTAATTCTTTTAATAAATCTGAAAAACGTCCTCTATCTTCGGCAATATCCATATCATTATATGAAGTGCCAATAATTTTAATGTTATTCTCATGTAGCTTTTCAGCCATTTTAAGTGCTGTTTGTCCACCCAATTGAACTATTACACCTACTGGTTTTTCATGTTCAATAATTTCGCGTACATGTTCCCAAAAAACAGGCTCGAAATACAGCTTATCGGCCATATTAAAGTCTGTAGATACAGTTTCTGGATTACAGTTAATCATAATCGCTTCAAAACCGGTTTCTTTTGCAGCAAGTAAACCGTGGACACAAGAGTAATCAAACTCAATCCCTTGTCCAATTCTATTTGGACCGGAACCTAAAACGATTACTTTTTTCTTATCTGAAACTATTGATTCATTTGTTCCTAATCCCTCTCCATTTGAGACTATCTCATCACTAGACATCGAAATCTGTATTGGAGCTTCTTCAAAAGTAGAATAGAAATAAGGAGTTTGCGCTGCAAATTCTGCTGCACAAGTATCAACCATTTTATAAACTCTTCTAATACCTAATTCTTTACGGCGATTGTAAACTTCATCTTCAGTTACATTACCTAAAACATAAGCAATCTGTATATCTGAAAATCCTTTTTGTTTTAAATTAAAGAATACGTCTTTTGGTATGTTGTTTAAAGAGTAGCGTTTAAGTTCAGTTTCTAAGCCTACTAATTCTTGTATTTGAGTTAAAAACCATTTATCTATTTTGGTTACTTTACGAATAGACTCTAAAGGCACACCCATGCTCATTGCATCTTTAATCAAGAACAATCTGTTCCAGCTTGGATGTTCTAAACCGTGCATTATTTCCTCAATACTTCTATTGTTTCTGCCATCAGCACCTAATCCTGCTCTGCCAATTTCTAAACTTTGGGTTGCTTTTTGTAAGGCTTCGATAAAGCTTCGGCCAATTGCCATTACTTCACCTACAGATTTCATCTGTAAGCCTAGTTCCGTATTTGCACCTTTAAATTTATCGAAATTCCAACGAGGAATTTTAACGATAACGTAATCTAAAGTTGGCTCAAAATATGCTGAAGTAGTCTTCGTAATCTGATTTTCGAGTTCATCTAAATTATAACCAATTGCCAATTTAGCAGCAATTTTAGCGATTGGATAACCCGTTGCTTTACTTGCTAAGGCTGATGAACGCGAAACACGTGGATTAATTTCAATTGCGATAATATCGTCGTTATCTGGATTTACAGAGAACTGAACATTACATCCACCAGCAAAATTACCAATAGCACGCATCATTTTTATCGCCTGATTACGCATATCTTGGTAGCATCTATCAGACAAAGTCATTGCAGGAGCAACAGTAATCGAATCTCCTGTATGTATACCCATTGGATCAAAATTCTCGATTGAACAAATGATAATTACATTATCATTGCTATCTCTTAAAAGTTCTAATTCATATTCTTTCCAGCCTAAAACAGCTTTTTCCACTAAAACTTCGTGAGTTGGCGAAGCTTCTAATCCGCGTTTTAATGCTGCATCAAAATCCTCTTTTTTATGTACAAATCCACCACCAGAACCGCCAAGTGTATACGATGGGCGAATTACTAATGGATAGCCAATTTCTTGAGCGGCCTCTTTTCCTTCTAGAAATGAGTTGGCAATTTTTGAAGGCGCAACACCAACTCCTATATCAACCATTAACTGGCGGAAAGACTCTCTATTTTCTGTTTTTTCTATTGCTGCAACATCTACACCGATAATTTTTACTCCATGTGCTTCCCATATCCCGCGTTCTTCTGCATCAACACAAAGATTTAGTGCTGTTTGTCCGCCCATTGTAGGTAAAACAGCATCAATTTTTGGTAAATTTGGGTCAGTTGCATGGTCAGTTAATATCTGTTCAATTGATTCTAAAGTTAAAGGCAACAAATAAACATGGTCTCCGATAACTTTATCGGTCATGATTGTTGCTGGATTAGAATTGATGATAGAAACTGCAATTCCTTCATCTTTTAAAGAAAGTGCAGCTTGAGAACCAGCGTAATCAAACTCGCAAGCTTGGCCAATAATGATAGGTCCTGATCCGATAATTAATACTGAGCGTATTGAGGTGTCTTTAGGCATTGTGGGTTTTTAAAAAAGTCTAAAGTAAATAGTCAAATTTTGACTGATAGCTGGGAGAATTCCTGTGCTATAAATGAAATATCCCAACTGCTCCGTCGGGATGCAAAGATAAGTTTTAGAGAGGAGAAATGATTGTTTTATTTTAAAATTTATTATAAAAAGAAAGAGGGCACGTAGCCCTCTTTCTTTTTAACAAATATTAATAAATTACTGTATTAATTTTATTTCTCCAATATTTGTAGTAGCGCTATCTGTAACTGCTACATTTTCTACTGAAGCATCTTTATAGGGTGCATTGGCTTTAACCCAAATAGTATAAGTGCCTTTTTTTACATTACTAAATACAAAATCGCCATTGTTCATTTGAGCTCTTAAAGTATCTGTACCGGCAATGGCAACAACTTCCCTAGCTCCTTCTGGAGGCGTTACTTTTCCTTGAATGCCACCCTCTTTAATTGATCCGAATGCAAATAGACCTAATGATAAACCTGCAACGGCTAAAAAATTTAAACTCGCTCTTTTCATGATATTAGTTTTTAGTTAAACTTATTATTAATTAAGCGTAAGTTTTCTCCATCTAGTTTTTTTAAATTAATGATATTACATTTAAGAACGTCTTCAAAACAGAAATGTTTTAAAAAATTTTCATATCATCCCGATTGCTGTCCTAAATTAAAAGCAAATAAATTTTAAAACAATCATAAAACTGTATTGTTATTTAGGTCAAACGTCTTTTAAAAAATCACTAATTGAATTAATTTAACCTTAGTCGTCATCAAATAGTCATGAATTATACATTTTAAAGAAATTGGCAACAATGTTGTACTAAGAGTTTATAGAAGTGCGTTTCATTTGTAATAAAATGATTTAAAGCATCCTCAGAAATGAGGGTATTCTTCATAAATAGTTTGTTTGGTTTATTTTCCGGTAGGGGTTGTTCCCTGCCGGATTTTTTGTTTAAAACCGACGGCAAAATAATTTTCACTTTTTGTTTTTGATTTCAACACGCATAGTAAAATCTAATTTATACTTTTGATTTATGTTATTAATAGCCGATGCTTTTAAAGAAAATATATCTCAGTTTATTTTCGGGACTAGCCCATTAGAATGGTGTGGCGTTATTACAGGTATACTCTGCGTTTGGTTGGCAGCAAAAAATAACATTTGGAACTGGCCTATTGCAATTGTTAGTGTCCTCATTTATATTTTCATCTTTTTTGAAAGTAAATTATATGCGGATATGGGGCTCCAGTTTTACTTTTTTGGCATGAATATTTATGGTTGGTATTATTGGAGTAAACAGAAAAACAATCAAACAGAAACTAGACCTATAAGTTTAATAACGAAAAATGAAATTCTTTTCTCTACAGCGGGAATTATTATATTTACTTTGGCTTTAGGCTTTTTATTACATAAAAACACTGATGCTTCATTTCCATTTATAGACAGTTTTTGTACAGCTTGTAGCCTCATTGCTCAAGTATTTTTAGCGAGAAAAGTACTACAAAATTGGTTAATTTGGATTTTTGTAGATGCCATTTATGTTGGTGTATATTTTTCTAAAGATTTGTATGCAACTGGATTAATGTATGCATTATACATCTTTATTGCTACAATGGGTTATTTAGATTGGAAAAAAACTTATCGTGAACAAAACAATTAAGAAAATAGCAATTGTTGGCCCAGAGAGTACTGGAAAATCTACCATGTCTATTGCATTATCCAAACATTATGGTGTGCCTTGGGTACCAGAATACGCTCGTTATTATTGCGCAGCCCTAAAGCAGGAGTGTAACTTGCAGGATGAAATAAATATGTTTCATGGTCAAGTTGCATTAGAAGAATCTATTTTAGCAACTGCACAAACAGATTTTATAATTTGTGACACTACGTTTTTAACTGTAAAAATTTGGAGCGACGAATTTTTTGGTGAAACGCCACAAATTGTAATAGATGCATTGACAGAAAGACCTTATGATTTTTATCTTTTGCTAGATATAGATTTACCTTGGCAGGAAGATCCTTTAAGAGATTTTCCACACATGCGTGAACATTTTATGGAAATTTGGCACAAAGAATTAAAAGCACTAAACGCAAATTATGTTGTGGTAAATGGAATAGAAAATCGTTTACAAAACGCAGTACATACAATTGATAATTTTCTAATGAGCTAATTCACAGGCTCGAATTCAATATTTCATCAAACATTTTTTAATGTCAAGTCTTTTGCCTTACCTTTGTTGCATCAATAAGGGGTGCCTTGTTTTGTAAAAAACACAAATAAAGGCTGAGAACATACCCATTTTAAAGTAGAAAGAGAAAAGCAAAAAGCGAAAAGCCCTGGGTAACCAAACTTTAGTCTTTAAGCTTTCGGCTCTTAGCTTTAAATGCACCTGATCCGGGTAATGCTGGCGTAGGGAATGGTTTATGGAGTTAACTAAAGCTGGGAGTACCCCTACTTTTGGCAGGTTTAACTAAAACAAATTTACAAATTGAAAAAATTAATGATGGTAGCTCTGGCTACGCTATTGTGCCCAATCCTAACGATGGCTCAATTCAACATTTCGGGAACAGTTGCCGAAAAAAACAACACTATTTTACCTGGCGCAACAATCCGATTGAAAGGTAAAAACTTCACTACCACTAGCAATGGGAATGGCAAGTATGAGTTTAAAAATCTTCCGTCAGGAAATTACTTGATTTCTGCAAGCTTTTTAGGTTATCAAACACAAGAACAAGAGGTTAATTTACAAGCAGACAATAAGCTAGATTTTAAATTAAATCAACTCGTTTTTTTAGGAAATGAGATTGTGGTAAGTTCAACTAGAGCGTCGGCAAATTCTGCAAGCACCTACAAAAACATCGATAAAGAAACGATTGCTAAAAATAATTTTGGTCAAGATTTACCTTTCCTTTTAGATAACACGCCTGGTGTCGTTATAACTTCAGATGCTGGTGCGGGCGTTGGTTATACTGGTATCCGAATTCGTGGAAGTGATGCCACGAGAATAAATGTTACTTTAAATGGAATTCCATATAACGATAGTGAAAGTCAAGGTACATTTTGGGTAAACATGCCCGATTTTGCTTCATCAGTTGATAATGTTCAAATTCAACGTGGCGTAGGTACTTCAACAAATGGTGCAGGTGCTTTTGGTGGGAGTTTAAATATTCAAACTAGTGCTGGCGAAACTGATGCTTATGCGGATTTAAACAATACTTATGGTTCTTTCAATACTTGGAAAAATACTGTAAAAGTTGGCACGGGTTTAATTAACGATAAATTTACTTTCGATGCACGTTTGTCTCGCATCAAATCTGATGGTTTTATTGACAGAGCGGCATCTAACTTAAAATCTTATTTTATTTCTGGAGCATATCACGGTAAAACCGATTTATTAAGAATTAACGTGTTTTCTGGAAGCGAAAAAACTTATCAGGCTTGGAATGGAATTCCTGAGGCTAGATTAAATGGAGATGTGACTGGAATGAATGCTTATATTGGAAGAAATAGTTTAAATCCGGCAGATGCAGCAAACCTATTAAACTCTGGAAGCAGAACCTACAACAGTTTTACCTACAAAGAACAAACTGATAACTATTGGCAAGACCACTATCAGATGCTTTATGCCAAGCAGTTCAGCGACAGTTTCTCATTTAACGGTGCTTTACACTACACTAAAGGGAAAGGTTATTACGAAGAGTTTAAGGAAGCGCAAAAGCTAACCAATTATGGTTTACAACCGGTAGTTATAGGAAATACCACCATTACTAGAACTGATTTAGTTAGACGACGTTGGCTAGAAAATGATTTTTACGGTTTTACTTATGCTTTTACTTACAAGCCTGAAACAAAATTACAACTAACATTGGGCGGTGCTTATAACGAATATAAAGGTGCGCACTTTGGGCAGGTAATTTATGCGCAATACGGAAGTAACGGTAACAACGATAGACATTATTATGATAACAATGGATTTAAAACTGACTTTAATTCTTATTTAAAAGCCAATTTTAACCCAGTTGAAAAGTTAAATATTTTTGCTGATTTACAATATCGCCGTATTCATTATGATATTTTAGGAACTGAGAAAAATTTAAACCAATTAGATATTAAAGATAATTTAAACTTTTTTAACCCTAAGGTTGGCGCTACGTATTTTATTAATGCAAACGACAATATTTATGCCTCATTTAGCGTGGCCAATAAAGAACCAGGACGCGATGATTATGTGAATATTGAAACTGGAAATTTACCCAAGTCTGAGCGATTGAACAATTTAGAAGCTGGTTATCGCTTCAAAAAATCCAATTTATCGGCTGGCATAAACGTTTACGGGATGTGGTACAAAGATCAATTGGTAGTTACTGGGAAAATTAATGATGTTGGCGAATATTATCGTCAAAATGTTGCTAAAAGTTATAGAGCTGGTGTGGAGTTAGATTTAACTTATCAATTAGATAATCAATTTTCATTACTTGCCAATGTTGCCATTAGTCGCAATAAAATTAATGCCTTTACTGAGTTTATTGATGACTACGACAATGGTGGTCAAATTGTAAATAACTATAAAAGCACCGACATTTCCTTTTCTCCAAACGCCGTAGTATCTGGAGAGCTGATTTACACTCCTATAAAATCATTTGCAATTGCCTTACAAAGCAAATATGTAGGCAAGCAGTATTTAGATAATACCCAAAACAATGCTCGTAAATTAAATGCTTATCGGATTAACAATGCTCGCTTAGCTTATGATTTTAAGTATAAAGGGTTAAAAAACATAAATATTGCTTTATTGGCGAATAACATATTTAACAAAAAATATGAAAGTAATGGTTACACTTATGGTTACTTTAGCGGTGGTGCATTAACAACAGAGAATTTTTACTTTGCACAATCGGGTACCAACTTGATGTTAAATTTAAATTTGAAATTTTAGATAGCCGAAAGACCAAAACAATACCAAACTCGTCATATCGAACGAAGCACAGCGAGGAGATATCTCTTTTTAATTATCACTATGCACTAAAAAAGTGATTTAAATTTAGGGATTTCTCGTCGCTTTGCTCACTAGAAATGACGGGAAATTTTATCTACAAATGAAAAAATATATCGAAAAACTACAGTTCATTACGCATGATATCCCACAACATACTCATATTGAGCAAGCACAACTGGCTTGTGAAGCAGGCGCAAAATGGATTCAATATCGTTGTTTAACAAAAACTGACGAGGATCTTTTGAAAGACATCAATATAATTGCCGAAATATGTGATGATTGGGGAGCAACTTTAATTGTTACCGACCATATCCATTTAAAAGGAAAGGCAGACATTCAAGGTTTTCATATAGAAGATATGGATGCTGATTTTATTGCTTTGCGTAAGCTTATTGGTGAAGAATATACTTTAGGTGGTTCTGCAAACTCTGTAGAAAACTTAATAAGATTAGCTACTGAGGGTGCTGACTATGCCGGTTTTGGCCCTTTTTCTATCACAAAGACTAAACCAAATAATGCCCCAATTCTTGGTTTTAAGGGATATTCTTATGCGACTGAGCAACTTCAATTGAAAAATCTTAATTTCCCATTTTTAGCTGTTGGAGGAGTTACCCTAGCGGATGTTGAAGCATTGTTAGAGACTAATGTTTATGGCATAGCTGTTTCTGCGGCAATTAATCAGGCAGATAATATGTATGAAGCTTATAGAGATTTTTATAATAAAGTAATCTAATCATTTAGAAATACCAAGATCAGGTCATTTTATGAGTGCATTTTAGTTAAATAAAACTCAACAACATATATTTGTTTTTAGCAATAAGGTATATGGAATCCGAAAGCAAAGATATTTTCAGCATAACAGACGTAAAAATTTTAGTCGATGACTTTTACGGTAGAATAAGAGCAAATGAGTTATTGGCTCCAATTTTTAATGGCGTTATAGGAAATAATTGGGAAAAGCATTTACAAAGAATGTATGATTTTTGGCAAACCATACTTTTAGAAACACCAGCATATAGTGGAAGTCCGTTTCTAAAACATGCCAAATTACCAATAGCTAAAGAGCATTTCGATACTTGGATAGCGTTATGGTACCAAACCATTGATGATCATTTTATAGGTGAAAAAGCAGAAGAAGCCAAGTGGAGAGCCGCGAGAATGAGCGAAATGTTTCAATACAAACTAGATTATTACAAAAATAATCCGGCAGAACCGTTAATTTAGAAGTGAAATAAGAAATCAACAATTGAAAGATTTATCCGCTACCGAAGAAAAAAAGGATTCATTTGCAGCACTGAGATATAGAGAGTTTCGCTCTTATTTGGGCATGCGATTTTTCTTCACGTTTGCGTACCAAATGCAAGCTGTAATTATTGGCTTTCATATTTATCACCTCACTAAAGATCCCTTAGCCTTGGGTTTAATTGGCTTATGCGAAGCTGTACCTGCTATCGGTATTGCGTTATATGGCGGATATGTTGCAGATAAATCTGAGAAAAGAGGCTTACTATTAAAAATATTTAGCGGGGTATTTTTATGTTCCATCGTAATGTTAATTGTTACTTCAGGTCAAATGCATAATTATGTGCCTACTTCGTACATCGTGCCTATTATGTATTGTATGATTTTTGGGGTTGGCTTAGCCCGAGGTTTTTTCGGCCCAGCAACGTTCTCGTTAATGGCACAAATTTTACCCAAAGAACTTTACCCTAATGCTGCAACTTGGAGTAGTTCAAGCTGGCAATTCGCCTCAATTTTAGGTCCATTTGCAGGCGGAATTATTTATGGCTTTTTAGGCATTACAGTGTCTTATGTTGTCATCATCGTATTTATCTTCATCGCGTTGGTGTGTATTTTCTTTCTTAATCCGCATCCGCCTCAGTTTATACCTAAAGAGAAAATTGTAAAAAGCTTAACAGAGGGGATCAACTTTGTTTTTAAAAGTAAAATGATGCTTGGCGCCATGAGTTTAGACTTATTTTCTGTCTTTTTTGGCGGAGCAGTGGCGTTATTACCTGTTTTCGCTAACGATATACTTAAAGTTGGTCCAGAAGGATTAGGTATTATGCGAGCGGCAGCATCAGCCGGCGCTATGTTAACAATGTTGGCCATGACAAGATTTTCTCCGATGAATAAACCTTGGCGAAATTTATTGATCGCTGTTACTGGCTTTGCCTTCAGTATCATCTGTTATGGTTTGTCTAAGAGTTTTTATCTTACCTTATTCTTTTTGTTTTGTGAAGGTGCTTTTGATAGTGTAAGTGTAATTATTCGTTCTACCATTATGCAATTGCTTACACCAGATCAAATGCGAGGTAGAGTGTCTGCTGTAAACAGTATGTTTATTGGTTCTTCAAATGAAATTGGCGCTTTTGAATCTGGTTTAACAGCAAAGCTGATGCGCACAGTACCTGCTGTTGTTTTTGGAGGTAGCATGACTTTAATCGTTGCTGGAATAACTTATTTTAAGACTAAAACTTTATTGCCATTAACCTTAGCAGACATTAAACCAGCAGATAATATTAAAGATCAAATTTAATTAGCTAATTAGCACATTGATTAATTAACCAATTAACTTAATTATCTAACCTTTCACCAACTTGCTGTCTCCACATCGCGTAGTAAAGTCCCTTTTCTACCAATAAATCTTCATGTTTACCTTGCTCAATAATATTTCCTTTTTCTAACACATAAATTCTATCCGCATGGCGAATTGTAGATAAACGGTGTGCAATTAATATCGTAACATGGCTAGTTAATACAGATACATCTCTAATTGTTGCTGTAATTTCTTCTTCTGTTAATGAGTCTAATGCAGATGTTGCTTCATCAAAAACTAAAATATCAGGATTACGTAATAAAGCTCTAGCAATAGATAAACGCTGTTTTTCTCCTCCAGAAACTTTAACGCCACCTTCGCCAATAACAGTATCTAAACCTTTATCTGCTCTTGCCAAAAGATTATGGCATGCAGCCTGATGTAATACTCGCATACAATCCTCATCTGTTGCAAAAGGTTTTACAAATTGTAAATTCTCTCTAATGGTACCTGAGAAAAGTTGCGTATCTTGAGTTACAAATCCAATTTTTTCTCTCAATTGGTCTAAGTCTATTTGCTTTCCAGAAATTGAATTGTAAAAAACCTCGCCTTCTACTGGTTGATATAAACCAACCAATAACTTTACTAAGGTTGTTTTACCAGAACCAGATGGGCCTACAAAAGCAATCGTTTCTCCGTTACTAACTTTAAAGCTTACTTGATTCAAAGCATTATGTTTGCCTGTTAAATGTCTAAAGCTAACATTGCTAAATTCTAAATTTTCCACTTTATTAATTGGCGATGGATTTGCAGGTTTTACATCAATTGGAGTATTTAGTATTTTTTTAAAATTCCCTAAAGAAACTTCTGCTTCTCTCCACGTAAGTATTACATTTCCCAATTCTTGTAGTGGCCCAAAAAGAAAAAATGAATAAAATAGAAAGGAAAAATATTGCCCTGGTGTAATAGCTTTATCAAATATTAACATCAATAAAACCACAACCATTGTGCTTCTAACCAAATTTACAGTTGTACCTTGTACAAAACTCATGCTTCGCACATATTTTACTTTTCGTAATTCTAAGCCTAAAATTTTATAGGTAGTTTTGTTTAATCGTTCTATTTCCTGACTAGCCAAGCCTAAACTTTTTACCAACTCTATATTGCGTAATGACTCAGTTGTTGAGCCTGCCAAAGCAGTAGTTTCTGCAACGATAGAACGTTGTATTGTTTTAATTTTACGACTTAAGAACCAGCTTAAAAAACTAATAATAGGAATTGATGCAGCATAAATCAACGACACTTTATAACTTACGCTGAGCGAATAGACGATTACGAAGATTAAACCAATTAAGCTTACAAAAAGCACACTAATAAATGAAGTAATGAACTTTTCGCTATCAGTTCTTACTTTTTGTAAAATCCCTAAAGTTTCTCCGCTTCTTTGGTCTTCAAAAACTTGATAAGGCAATTCTAAAGAATGCTTCAAACCATCTGCATACATCTTTGCTCCAACTTTTTGTACAATAATATTGGTAAAATAATCCTGCAGATTTTTAGCAATTCTCGATACCATTGCAGCTCCAACAGCTAAACCAACTAAACCTAAAACACCCCAAATGTACTCGCTTCTACTTAATTCAGTATGTCTATTAATATACTTATCCAAAATTTGACCTGTAAAATATGGGTCTAATAAAGAGAAACCGATGTTAAATGCAGCGAGAACTAGGGCTAAAACTACAACCCATTTGTATGCTTTTAAATATTGTAGAAGTAAATTCATTATTTTTTTTGTTTGGGGTACAAAAATAAACAAAGGGAATGAAGCTCAGCTACATTCCCTTTTATATTACATTTTAACGATATATAAATTAAATCGTCATGATATCTTTTTCTTTTAACTCAGCGTGCTTATCTACTTTTAAAATATAAGCATCCGTTATTTTCTGAACCTCACCTTCTCCTGTTTTTATCTCATCATCAGAAACACTTTCTCCTTTTAATTTTTGGATTTTTGTGTTGGCATCTTTACGGATATTACGAACAGTAATTCGCCCTCTTTCAGCTTCTTCCTTCACTTTTTTAACTAAATCTTTACGACGCTCTTCTGTTAAAGGAGGTACGACTAAACGAATAATTACACCATCATTTTGAGGATTAATACCAATATTCGCCTCCATAATTGCTCTTTCAATAGGAACTAGAAGTTGTTTTTCCCAAGGCTGAATAATTAAAGTACGAGCATCTGGAGTAGTAATTCCTCCAACTTGAGCTAATGGAGTTGGGTTACCGTAATAATCAACCATAATTCCATCTAACATTCCTGCAGACGCTTTACCGGCTCTAATTTTAGTTAATTCTGCTTCACAATGGGCAATTGCCTTATCCATTGTTGCTTGTGCATCTTGTAGTTGTTTCTTTATGAGGTCATTCATAATTTGTAGTATTTATTCAAAAATATAAAAAATAGGCAAATTTAGCCTTTTACTAAGGTACCTATTTCTTCGCCATCTGCGATTTTCATAAAATTACCTGGCTTATTCATATCAAACACGATAATTGGAACATTGTTTTCTTCACACAAAGTGAAAGCTGTCATATCCATTACATTTAAGCCTTTAGCGTAAACTTCTTTAAAAGATATTTCAGCATATTTAGTTGCCGTCGGATCTTTCTCAGGATCTGCAGTGTAAATTCCATCTACACGTGTCCCTTTCAATACGGCATCTGCATTAATTTCAATTGCTCTTAATGCTGCTGCAGAATCTGTTGTGAAGTAAGGGTTTCCGGTACCTGCACCAAAAATAACGACTCTACCTTTTTCTAAGTGACGCATTGCTCTTCTGCGTACAAATGGCTCACAGATTTGCTCCATTTTAATAGCTGATAATAAACGTGTTTTTAAGCCTACTTTTTCTAAAGCATCTTGTAAAGCCATACTGTTAATAACAGTTGCCAACATCCCCATGTAATCGGCTTGTGCTCTATCCATTCCAGATTTTTCAGCACTCAAACCTCTAAAAATATTACCCCCACCAATAACGATGGCTATTTCTAAGCCTTTGTCGTGAACTGCTTTGATATCTTCGGCATATTGCCTAACACGCTCATTGTCAATTCCGTACTGCTTTTCGCCCATCAGCGATTCGCCGCTTAACTTTAGTAAAATCCGTTTATACTTCATGAGCTCAAAAATAACCACATTTTTTAATTAAACCTCCTTTGAGAAGAATAAAGTTTCAGGAATTTTTAAAAACCTTAATTAAGTTTAATTCTGATGATAATATCAGTAAATCGGCTTCAAAACCAATTTCAATTTTTCCATTTAAATTTTCCCTATCAATTAAACTTGCGGGTATGTTAGAAGCCATTTTTAAGGCATCCGATAAACTGATATCACAATGATTTACACAATTTTGTACCGCTTGTAACATTGTAATATTTGAACCAGAAAGCGTACCATCTGTGGTCACAAATTTATCTCCGACCAACTTGTGCTGATAGGGGCCAATATTACAAGATGCAACAGCATCGGTTATTAAAAACAACCTATCTTTTGCCAATTTATGACTCATTTTTATTACCTCAAAATTTACATGGTTCCCATCAGCTATTATACTTGCCATTGCTTTAGGATGATTAAAAAATGCCGTTGGTAAGTTTGGTTCACGGTGATGAATTGATGGCATGGCGTTAAACAAATGCGTTGTTGTGCTAATGCCTTTGTTGTAGGCATCTGTAGTTTGTTCAAAAGTTGCGTCGCTATGGCCTATCGAAAGAACCACACCGTGTTGCAATAAAAGTTGAATAACTTCATCATCTTGTAACTCTGGGGCAATGGTCATCATTTTTACTACGCCATCTGCTAATTCTAGTAACTCCTTTACCTCAGTTAGGGTAGCTTTCTTAATATAATCAGCAACGTGTGCCCCGCGTCTTTTCGCATTTAAATATGGTCCTTCTAGGTGTAAACCTAAAAAAGCTTTCGCCATTGGGCGATAGGCTTTTGCCGCTAAAATAGACTTTTCTACAATTTCTTTGGTATTAGTTGCCACACAAGCTAAAAATCCGGTTGTGCCTTTAGCAATAAGATCTTCATCCATTTGTGCTAAAGTCTCTACTGTTGGGTAAGCAGAGAACAGATTGCCACTGCTCCCGTATATTTGTAAATCTATAAAACCAGGCACTAAATAGTTTTGCTCGGCATCATAAACTACATATCCATCAGGAATAGTTCCGTCTGTAAAGGCTGAAATTTTTCCTTCATTAATAAGCACTGTTTGATTTGCTATTAATTTACTAGCTCTAAAAAAACGACTATTTGTTATGGCAATCATAGGATGAAATTATTTTACAAATATAAGTTTGTTTGAGAAAAAGCAGAACCTTTCTTCAATTCGCTGCTCGTAATAACAATTAGAGTAAAACAAAAAAGTCCCGATAAATCGGGACTTTTTAATATGGATTTGCTTAAAAATTAAGCGCCTAATTGTACTCTTTTGAAAGCTGTTACTGTTAAACCTTTAACAGTATTGTCTAAAAATTTACGAACATCCACTGAACCATCTTTAACAAACTCTTGGTTTAATAAAGTACTGTCTTTGTAGAATTTGTTCAATTTACCAGCAGCAATTTTTTCAACCATTTCTTCTGGTTTACCTTCTGCACGGATTACATCTTTTGCAATTTCGATTTCACGCTCAATAGTAGCTGGATCAACACCGTCTTTATCAACAGCAACTGGGTTCATTGCAGCAATTTGCATTGCAACATCTTTACCAGCTTCAGTAATATCTGTGCCATTAGCACCTTCAAACACAACTAAAACACCCATTTTACCGTTAGAGTGGATATAAGAAACGATTTTTTCGCCAGATACATTTGCGTACTCTTGAATAACAATTTTCTCACCGATTTTACCAGTTAATTCAGTAATCGTTTCGGCAACTGTACGTCCATCTTCTAATGTAATTGCTGCTAATTCTTCTGCAGAAGCAGGATTGTTAGCAACTGCGGCAGCTAAAACAGCTTGAGCAAGATTACGGAAATCTTCAACTTTAGAAACTGGTTCAGTTTCGCAAGCTAAAGCAACTAATTTACCATTTGTACCATCTGCTGAAACTTGGATTGATACTAGACCTTCAGAAGTAGCATTACCAGAACGAGCGGCAGATACTTTTTGACCTTTTTTGCGCAATAAATCAACCGCAGCTTCGAAATCGCCATTAGCTTCTACTAAAGCTTTTTTGCAATCCATCATACCAGCGCCAGTTTGTTGGCGTAGCTTATTTACATCTGCGGCAGTAATTTGTACTGTTGACATTTTGTATGTTTTTTAATTTTTTTATAAAATATTATGGGTTGAAGGTTACAAGGCTATGGGTAAACCCGCAACTCGTAACTCTCAACCCACAACTTAAATTATGCTTCTGTAGAATCTTCTGATGATGCTTGTGCTTCAGCAGTTTCTTTTTTAGTTGGTCTTTTAGCACCAGCTTCTCTTGGTTCTTTTGTCTCTGGAGCATCAGCAGCAGTTTTAACAGCTACAGCTTCTTTTTCAGCTTCATCGTCTTTTTCGCGTTTACGCTCATCTAAACCTTCTTCAATTGCTTTGATAATTACATCAGTGATCAATAAAATTGATTTAGTTGCATCATCATTAGCCGGAATTGGGAAATCGATGTTAGATGGATCAGAGTTAGTATCAACCATTGCAAAAGTTGGGATGTTTAATTTCATCGCTTCTGCTACAGCAATATGCTCTTTTTTAACGTCGATTAAGAAAATTGCAGCCGGTAAACGGTTTAAATCTGCAATACCACCTAATAAACTTTCTAATTTGATACGCTCACGTTGGATCATCAAACGCTCTTTCTTAGAAAGAATTGAGTAAGTACCGTCTTTAGTCATTTTATCGATGGTAACCATCTTTTTAATTGACTTACGTACTGTAGCGAAGTTGGTTAACATACCACCTAACCAACGTTCGGTTACGAAAGGCATGTTTACTTTTCTTGCTTGTTCAGCAACGATTTCTTTAGCTTGTTTCTTAGTAGCTACGAATAAGATCTTACGACCTGATTTTACGATTTGTTTAATCGCTGCTGCAGCTTCTTCAGTTTTAGTTAAAGTTTTATTTAAATCTATAATGTGAATCCCATTGCGTTCCATAAAAATATATGGTGCCATTTTCGGATTCCATTTGCGGGTAAGGTGACCAAAGTGTACACCTGCATCCAATAAGTCTTGATATGTAGTTCTTGCCATTGTGTTTGTCTCCTTTAAGATTAACGTTTACTGAATTGGAATTTCTTACGTGCTTTTTTACGTCCTGGTTTCTTACGTTCAACCATACGCATATCACGGGTCATTAACCCTTTAGCACGTAATGCTGGTTTTTTCTCAGCATCTAATTCAACAATAGCCTTAGCGATTGCCAAGCGAACTGCTTCTGCTTGTCCTTTTACTCCACCACCGTTTACATTTACTGTTACATCATATTTACCAGTCAATTCAGAAACTTCGAATGATTGGTTAACAATGTATTGTAATGGTAACGTAGGGAAATATTCTTTGTGGTCTTTACCGTTAACGGTA